>JAFVTT010000017.1 GCA_017503065.1 Bacteroidaceae bacterium
ACCATTGCCGCTTGGGCGCAGACAGTAATCACTGGTACAGTAGTGTCTGCCGCTGATGGCGAGCCCCTCATCGGCGCCTCTGTAAAGGTAAAGGGTGAAAAGACTGCAGCTGTGACCGACATGAACGGTAAGTTCAAGATCCGCACAGAGGCCGGCAAGACCCTGGTGTTCTCTTACATTGCCATGGAGACCATGGAACGTCCCGCCAAGAACAGCATGCTCGTGGAAATGAAGTCTGCCGAAGAGATGATGGACGAGCTGATGGTTGTGGCCTATGGTACACAGAAGAAAAGTTCGTTCACGGGCTCTGCCGTTGAAATCAAGTCCGAGGACATTTCTGGACACGTGTCTGCTTCTGCCACAAGCGCACTTGTAGGTAAGGTGGCAGGTATCCAGGCAACCACAGGCGACGGCGGTCCCGGTGCCTCTCCCACAATCCGCATCCGTGGTATCGGCAGTTTGAGCGCATCCAGCGCTCCTCTCTACATTGTGGACGGTGCTCCATACGAGAACGGTATCGCTACCCTTAATCCCAATGACATTGCCAGCATCACTGTGCTGAAGGACGCTTCAGCAAGTGCCATCTATGGTGCACGTGGTGCCAACGGTGTAATCATCATCACCACCAAGAAGGCGCAGGCCGGTGCCGATCCCGAAATCAACTTCGAGGCACGTTGGGGTTCCAACAGCCGTCTGGTCCCCCAGTATGACGTAATCGACAATCCTGCCGAGTATTACGAGACACACTACCGTGCCCTCTACAACTCCAAGTATTACTGGGGCAGCAGTTCTGCCGACGCATACGCTTTTGCCGACGCCGCACTTCTGGACAAGAACAACGGTGGTCTGGGCTATCAGGTGTTCACCGTTCCCCAGGGCGAGAAGTTCATCGGTACTAATTTCAAGGTCAACCCCAATGCCACATTGGGCTACTCTGACGGTACATACTACTACACTCCCGACAACTGGTACGACGAGGCATTCCACAACAGTTTCCGCCAGGAGTACAACCTGAGTGCTTCCGGTGCAACGGACCGCTTCAACTATTATGCCAACCTCGGTTACCTGAGCGACGGCGGTTTCGTAGACAAGTCAAACTACACACGCTATACTGCACGTCTGAACGGTGACTACAAGATAAAGGACTGGCTTACATTCAGCGCCCAGATGGGTTTCACCCACGGCATCAGCCAGAGTCCCCAGTACTCAGCCGGCGACCGCTCTACCGGCAACATGTTCTATGCATGTAACAACATGGCACCCATCTATCCCCTGTATGTCCGTGATGCCGACGGTAACATAATGACGGAGAACGGCCGTATCGTTTTCGATGCAAACCAGACCAACCAGCAGCGTCCTTCTCTGTTGGGTAACCCCGTACGTGACAATCTTTATAACGACTACAAGGGTGTGAGCGACCTGTTCAACGGCCGTTGGGGCCTTATCGCAAATCCAGTCAAAGGCCTGACATTAAGCGCTACCCTTAATCTGTCTTCATACAACAGCCGCAGCAATTCTCTGTACAGTCCCTTCGGCAGTTCTGCATCAACAGATGGTGCCGTGTCTGTGGGTTCTACACGTCGCTTCTCATTCAACCAGAACTATCTTGCACGCTACGAAACCACCTTTGCCCAGAACCACACCATGAATGTAATGGCTGGTTATGAGCAGTATAAACTGACCGAGAGTTCTCTGAGTGCATATAACGACCACCTCTACAGTCCGTTCATCCCCGAATTGGGCAATGCTCACGGCACTTCAAAGAAGGACCTCGGTTCATCCAGCACCCACTACATGACTCAGGGCATCTTCGGCCAGTTGCAGTATGACTATAAGGAGACATACTTCCTGTCAGGTTCTTACCGCCGCGATGCATCAAGTTGTTTCGCTCCCGGTCACCGCTGGGGTAACTTCGGCTCTGTGGGTGCGGCATGGCAGATAACCAAGATGGATTTCATGAAGGACATCAAGTGGATTAACTTCCTGAAGTTGAAACTGAGTTATGGTATCCAGGGTAACGACGGTGTGGGCTACTACACTTGGGCCGACCGCTACACAGCCTCATACAACGAGGAAACCGGCGAATACACCCTGAACATGTCACAGAAGGGTAACGAGAACCTTACCTGGGAAAGCAGCAAGTCCTGGAACCTTGGTCTTGACTTCGCCCTGTTCAACCATCACCTGAACGGTTCTGTGGAGTTCTACCACCGTGCCACCTCAGACATGCTCTATTTCCGCTCTCTGCCCCTGTCTTCAGGTGTAAGCGCAAGCGGTTACTATGACAACATCGGCAGCATGTACAACCGCGGTGTGGAAATCACGCTGAATGCCAACATCTTCCGCACACGCAACTTCAAGTGGGATCTGGACCTGAACCTTACCCACAATGCCAACAAGATTACCGACCTCGGTGGCGAGGAGGTACGCGGCGGTTACACCATCCTCTACGAGGGCGGCAGCGCATATCAGGCCTATATGCTGAAGTATGCAGGTACTGACAAGACCAACGGACGTGCCATGTACTACAAGGACGTTCTGGATTCTGAGGGCAAGGTCGTAGGACAGACCACTACATACGACATCACAGCCGCCACAATGTATGACTGCGGCTCTACCCTGGCCAAGGTTGCCGGCGGTTTCGGCACAAGCCTGTCATACAAGGGCTTTGACCTGAGCGCACAGTTCTCTTATTCTCTGGGTGGCAAGATGTATGACGGTGTTTACCAGAGCCTGATGCACAACGGACGTTCTGCCGGCAATGCAATGCACCGCGACCTGCTGAACGCATGGAGCCCCGAGAACACCGGTAGCGACATACCCCGTCTGAGTGCTGCTGCAGCCGATGATCCCGGTGTTGGTTCACAGGCTTCCATCGACCGCTTCCTGACCAGCAGCAACTATCTGTCACTGAACAACCTGACTCTGGGCTACACCTTCCCCAAGGCATGGATGAACCGTCTGAAGATCAGCAACCTGCGCATCTATGTAGCAGGCGAGAACCTCTTCCTGCTGACTGCCCGTAAGGGTATGGACCCCCGTTTCAACTATGGCACAGGTTCTATGACCTATGGTTCAGGCGAAGCAAGTTCTTCATACGCCGGTTCACGTACCATCACAGCAGGTGTTAGCCTGAAGTTCTAAGCGACTGATGTTTGCAAACAGAATACAGAATACACATTTACAACAGACAATAAATATATGAAATTCAATAAATTCACCGTTCTGGCATTGGCAGGCATCATGACCGCCTCTTGCTCGGACATAGACAATCAGTTGCCCGAGGGCGGTGCCCTGACAACAGACCAGGTTCAGGATGCTACAGATGCCATCCCTGAACGTACAAAGGCCACATTCGCCGGCATGTTCTCCATGATGGGCAAGCCCGGTGCCACATGGTCTTCAGGAGGCAATGCCAGTCGTGCCGACGACTTCGGCTTCATCTCCGCAGCAATCTCACTTGATTTCGAAGGTGCCGACATGGTTGGCCTGAACAGCGACTACAACTGGTTCTCTACTGCAAGCGAACTGTCCACACGCGATGCCAACTATGCAAACCCTTACATGCGCTATGTGATTCCTTACCGCCAGATTGGTCTGGCCAACCAGATCATCGAGACCATTCCCGAGGATACAGAGAATCCCGAGTCCATTAACATGCGTGCTCAGGCCTGTGCAATCCGTGCATTCGACTATCTGTCATTGGCTCCCTATTTCCAGTTTGCCGACGAGGCCCATTTCGACGAACCTTGTATTCCCCTGCTGGACGGCAAGAATGGCTTTGCCGAGAATCCCCGTGCCAGCGTGCGTGCCGTGTATGAGAGTATCATTGCTGACCTGAACTGGGCCGTAGAGCACCTCACTGCCGAGCGTACGGACAAGGGTAAGATCAACAAGAATGTAGCCTTGGGCCTGCGCGCTCGCGCCAACCTGTTCCTTGGCAACTTTGCCGAGGCTGCGGCTGATGCTGCTGCTGCAATGGAGGGATATACTCCTGCCAGCATGGAAGACCTGAGCGTACCTTCATTCTATAGCATCAACGATCCTAACTGGATATGGGGTATCCCCCTGACAGAGGATATGGTTTTGGCCCGTCCCATGTGTACCGCATGTTCATGGATGTGCGCATTTGCCGGTCTGAGCTATACTGCATACGCACAACTTACCCCACAGATCAACGTGCTGCTGTACCGTC
This sequence comes from Bacteroidaceae bacterium, assembly GCA_017503065.1. Next base: position 4,196 of record JAFVTT010000017.1, read on the forward strand.
AGATTCCCGATACCGACGTGCGCAAGCATTGGTGGCTTAACGAGGACCTCTATTCTCCTCTGCTGGATCAGGTCAGCTGGAACGGTGTGACTGGTGTGGGCATCTCCACTCTTACCATCCCCGACGTGAAAGATACCTATCTGCCATACACCAACGTGAAGTTTGGCATGAAGGCCGGTGTGGGTACGGAGATCAACAACAACGACTGGCCTCTGATGCGCGTTGAGGAGATGATCCTGATCCAGGCCGAGGGTCTGGCAAAGAGCGGCAAGGCAAGCGAGGCCGAGCAGATCCTGACCAACTTCGTGAAGACATACCGCGACCCCGAATATGTACGTTCTACCGGCCGCACTCTGGAAGACGAGATATGGTTCCAGCGCCGTGTGGAACTGTGGGGCGAAGGTTTCTTCACCGGCGACGTGAAGCGCTTGGGCAAGCCTGTAGTGCGTTTCCACAGCAATATCGAAAGCAACTTCCCCGATGCCTTCAAGTTCAACATCAAGGCTAACGACGGTTGGATGAACATGCGCTTCCCCCAGACCGAGAAGGACAACAACAAGGGCATCGTGGACAACGAGGGCGGTGAGCAGCCTGTTCCCGGACAGAATCCCGACCTTCGCGACGGTGTTACAGACTAAGATAGACAGAGAGGAAATTATCAGTCAATACATAATGAGATTATAAAGACATGAAATTCAATAAAGCATTACTTATCGTCAGTCTGCTGGTAACCGCTCTTGGTTTCTCTGCCTGCGACAACAATGACGACTATGTCCCCGGCGCTTTTGCCGGAGAACACAATATCGGCTTCGACAGCGAGGAGAACCTCGTCATGGGTATGGCCGACACCGAGATCAGCGTAGTACTGACCCGTGCCAATACAGAGGGAGAACTGACCGTGCCCATCCAGGCATTGATGGTTCCCGAGTGCATGACCCTGCCCAAGTCCGTTACTTTTGCAGACGACAGCGCAACTGCCGACATAAAGGTAAGCGTAAGCGAGGAAATGAAGACCTTCACGGAGTATCAACTCAGTTTCCGTATTCCCGAAGAGTATACCAACGCATATGCCGCAGACGGCAAAAGCCCCATCTTCAACATCACGGTGAAGAAGGAGGACTTCAAGGTAGTGGCACATGGCGTGTTTGTGGATAAAATACTATATAAGTCACAATGGGAGCAGACTCTTGAGTACTCTCCTCTCTTGGGCATATACAGAATTCCCGATTGCTTTGTTGTGGGTGGACACTGGTATTTCCATTTCAATGGTAGCGACGAGTTCTGGTTCACGGATGCAGAAGGCAATAAGGTGCTTAAGTTCGCATCAGGATACAATCATGCAAGTTATGGCATGATAATGGCAAACGTAGAAACAGATTATGAAATGGGCTATGATACATCAGTACCGGGTGTCGAAGGACAGTTCTACGTTGTAATGAGCATGACAGTATCTGCCGGTTCATTTGGCACCAACTATGAATTGTTCAATATCTTGGAATGGTTGGAAAAGCCATGGGAAACCGATGCCGAGTAAAGCATAGGCATTAGAAGAACATTTGGGGTTGTGTCCGTATGGATGCAACCCCTTTTCTTTTATCTCGCAATAACGTCACAACTTCAGCAAGTTACTGTATGACCTTAGCGGCCGCCGTATCCATGACATGAATGCCAAGGGCATTTACATCGTGAACGGCAAGAAGGTAATACGCTGATTTCACCCGTACACAATTCTTCGGAAATCCGCCAACCAAAAAACGTCGTACTGTAGAAGAATGAGTCCTCTTAGTAGGAGTACTCGAGTCCTCATAGTATAAGGACTGCAGTCCTCTTAATAGGAGGACTGCAGTTATCGTATAGGGAAAGAGGGGAGAAAAAACGGAACTGAAGGTCGACGCGTGGAGCGGATGAGCGGTTAGCGTGGAGCGGATGAACGGTTAGCGTGGAGCGGATGAACGGTTAGCGTGGAGCGGATGAGCGGTTAGCGTGGAGCGGATGAACGGTTAGCGTGGAGCGGATGAACGGTTAGCGTGGAGCGGATGAGCGGTTAGCGGATAATTTTCCGCTTTCGCCTTCCGTTTGCCGTTTTGACCTTAGCCCCTTCGGGGCCTCCAGAAATCACTTGTTCAGTTTCACCTCCCTGATGATGTTGCCGCCGCGGTAGAAGAGGAGGTCTTCAATCTCCACGTTGTTGACACGCTGCAGAAGGAACTGGTCCTTGTTCCAGTGGAAGGGCTTGTAGTCGGTGTTCTTCACCACCTTGTTGCCCTTGAAGAGGAGACCGTCCACACTCTTGGCATAGAGGATGGGGGCGTCGAAGGTTTCAAATACGTTGTCCTCAATGCGTATAGCGGTCTTCTTGCCTCCGTGGAAGAGTTTCTTCTGTCCGTCCAGGTTGGGTATCTCGGGATAGATGGAGATGACGGCATTGGTGAACTGGAACTGGTTGGTGAGGGCATTGATGAAGCGGTTGTTGCGGATGGTGACATCGCGGCATGCGCCTGTCTCGAACCAGCCGTTGCAGTCTCCGCAAAGCAGAATGGCGCAACCCGAGGTGTGGTCGAACAGGTTGTCCTCCACCAGAACACGGCGCGGTGTGCTGAAGAGAGTGCCACGGGCGCGGTTGTTGCGGATGGTATTGTGGGCAAAGTAGACCTCGGGAGTCCATGTGAGGTTCTCTATGCCATAGCCTGCCTTCTCGGAGATTTCCTCAGGCAAAGGTTTCTTGAAGCGGATGCGGAAGGTCTTGGCTCCGTCCATGCCCTTGCCCATTTCCTTGGCAACGGCATCTATGGGAGTTATCTCCACCACCTCGTTCTCTCCGTCGAGGAGTTCCATGGTGGCAGAGCGCACGAACTGCACCTTGTCGCCCTTGTAGCCCCAGTCGAAGCCATAGGCCTGGGAGTGCATGTAGCGGCCCTCCAGGGTGTAGTCGTCAACACGCTTTACCACCTTCAGATAAGTGCCATGAACGTTGATGGCATCGTCCATCATACCCTCGTAGAGACCGTTCACGGAGGTTATCTTGCCCTTGCAGGCAGAGAAGTGGGTGGCATCGGCCTGAGTGGTGAAGTAACGTGCGTCGCCGTTGCCCTTCAGGCATACGGAGAACCCGTCGAGGTCGAGATTCTCGCTCATCTGCGCAAGCAGACCCATACCCTCGGCATAGTGCATCTTGATGTTGTACAACCTGGTGTCCTTGCAATGGGTAACGAACAGGCCGGGGGACGGACGTTCCCAACTTCTCAGCGCCAGCACCGTGCCTGGCTTCAGTCGGGTATCCTTCCAACCGGGAGCATTCAGCATGCCCTCCCCCACTTCCTTCACATTGGCAATGGGACAATACAGGTCGGAGGTATTGTAGACGATGTGGCGTGTGTCGCCCTCAAAAGCAATGGCATACTGATGACGGAAACGCCATCCGTTGCCGTAGGTGATGAAGTTGCCATCCTTGTCCACCTCGTACTTGACCCACGGAGCCGGCTTGAAGGAAATGCCCTTCTCCGGGTCGTTCTCCACAACGGTTATCTGTGAAATCTGAGGATTTGCAAAGTCGATGCTGAAATTCTTCAACGTGCAATCCGTGGAACGTACCAGCGACATGGGCATCATGCGGCCGTGGAAAACCAGTTCCGCACCCTGTCCGTCCAGGACGAAGTCGTGAAGGTCCTCCATGGGTATACCTACGGGACGAGGCTGTGGCTGGTCGTGGTTGGATACGTAGTAATTGCGACTGGCGGCATCCTCGGGGTGGAAGTCGTAGCGCCCCTCGGAAAGGAGCAGGACGGCCTTGTCGCCCTTGCCCATCTCGGTGCGGATGGTCTCTATGGCCTTTTTCATGGCCGCCGACTGGCTCTTGCCGGTATTGGGGTGCAGGCCGAGGTCGGAACCTTTGTAGACCCTCTCGCGGGCCATGGTGGGCAGGACAGAGCACAGAAGTGCCAGAAGGAATAGACTGATGGTTTTATTCATGTTCGTGTTTGTTTAATGATAGAGTACAGAGGACTGGGGATAAGAGTTTATGGAGGTGTATATCATGTCTATCATACCCCCTCCCCTTTCGGGACTCCCCCTGTCTCAGGGGGAGAAAGTGGGTGATTGCGTTCGCCGTTCACTTTGTACCTTTGAGACAGGGGGCGAAGATGGCTTTTAGAGTTTTTCAGAGTAATCGGAATAATCGGAGTAATCAGAGTAATCGGAATACTCGCAGTTTTCCGTTTTCCGTTTCCCGTTTTCACCTTTCCGTTTTCCGTTCCCCTTACTTTCCGTATGCCTTGATTACCAGTTCGCCGAAGAGGCCGTTGGTCCATGCGAACCATGAACGGGTGAAGTCGGCAGGGTTACTAGGATTGAAACTCTCGTGCATGAAGCCTGTACCGGCATCGGTCTTGACAAGCAAGTCCACACACTCTCTCTGTTCGTTCACATCATTGCTGGTAAGACCCTTCATGATGATGCTCATGGGCCATACCTTGTCCAGGCCAGTGTGGGGAGAGCCGATAGCGCCTATCTTGGTGCCTTCATAGGTGCCGGTGAAGAAATAGGGGTTGTCCTCGCTCCATATCATGCGGCGTGTGTTCTGGTAAACTTCATCGTTGACAGATACCAGTTCCGGGCAAAGATAGGGAAGTGCCAGCAGAGAAGGAGCATTGGCATCGTCCATGAGCAGATATGAACCAAAGCCGTCCACCTCGAAAGCATATACCCTGCCATACTTGGGATGCACAACAGTGGCATTCTCCATCAAACCCTTGTGAATCTCGTGAGCAAGAGCCAGGCACTCCTTTGCCTTGCCTGCATCCTTATTGACCTTCTCCAGAATGACGGCTGCCTTGCGCAACACACTCTCCGCAAAGAAATTGGCAGGAATCAGATATGGGAATATCTGGCTGTCGTCAGAGGGACGGAAGGCACTGGCAATCATGCCGCATGGCTTGGCAGGATGTCCGTAGCCGTAGTTGCTGTATGTATCATGCAACACATGTGTCTTGCGCTGGAACTTGTAACTGGTCTTTGTGCCGTTCTTGCGCTGCTGCTCGCGGAAAAGAGCCAGAATCTTGTCCAGAGCATTCTGCCACAGTTCGCCGAAGATGCTGTCGTCTCCTGTCAGGAGCCAGTACTGGTAGGCCAGACGCAGGGGATAGCAGAGGGAGTCTATCTCGTACTTGCGCTCGTGCACACCCTTCTTCATAGTGGTGTAGTCGGTTGCCCATTCGCTCTCCTTCGCGGGATCGTTCAGGAAGGCATTGGCATAGGGATCCAGACAGATGAACTCAAACTGCTGGAGGATTACGCCACGGATCAGTTTGGCCAGTTCGGGGTCGTCCTGGATGTAGTTGATGTAGGTCCACACCTGTGCACCAGAGTCGCGGAGCCACATGGCATCGATATCGCCGGTGATGACGAAGGTGCGGTCACCGTCGGGGAATACGGTGGTGTCCAGGGTGTTGGGGAAACTGTTCTGGAACATCTGCCAGAGTTTGGGAGACACCTCCACCAATTTTGAGTGCATATCCTTGATTTGCTTCTCCACGGCCTTGCTGGTGAAGCAACGCTTCTTTACGGGGGGGCGGTGATAGAATGTGTCGGGGACCTGGATGGACACGGGCATCTGCACAGGTATCTCTGATGCCATCGCACCCGTAGCAAGGGCGCAGGCCAGCATGAATGCTTTTACTCTCATAGTGATATTACTTAGGTTGTTAGGTTGTTTGTTAAGAATGACAAGTCAAACGGTTCTTCCACCTGTAGGGACGTTGCGTCCGGAGTCCGCCTTGTGCTATTCTGCTTTCTTACGGACACGGCATGCCGTGTCCCTACGAGTGGCAGTTTTCCGTTTTCACTTCTTCAGTTCTGCTTCCAGAACGCCACCAGCCATTATCTCGTCGTGGGTAATATATGTACGGTCGAGACGCTTGCCGTTCAGTTTCCAGCGCTTTACGGCCGTGCCTTTGCCCTTGGTGCGGACGGTGAAGGTCTTGCCCTCAGCCACATCAAAGGATGCCTCGCGTGCCAAAGGTGCAGACAACTGGTAGATACCTCCACAGGGTTCCACCTGATACAGGCCCATTGCAGCCATCACGTACCATGCCGACATCTGGCCTACGTCCTCGTTGCCGCAGACGCCGTCGGGCTTGTCGGTGTACATGGTCTGGAACACCTCGTGTATGCGTCGGCTGGCCTTGTCGGGCTGGCCGAGATAGTTATATATATATATTGTATGGTGCGAAGGCTCGTTGCCATGGGCATACTGGCCAATGAGACCGGAAATGTCGGGGTTGGCATCGGCATTAAGTTTGCTGTCGGCAAGGAAGAGGCTGTCCAGACGGGCCTCGGCCTTCTTTTTGCCACCCAGCATATCTATAAGTCCGTTTACATCATGAGGCACAAGCCACAGGTACTGCCAGGGGGTTCCCTCGGTGTAGTCCTTGGTGTGGTGTGAGGGGTTGAAGCCCTCCGTGGTGCGGAAGTTGCCGGCCTTGTCCTTGGCACGGAAATACCCCACACGCTCGTCGTATATCTTCTTGTAGCACATGCTCAGGTTGTGGAAGCGGACGCTGTCCTCCTTGTGTCCCAGACGACCGGCCACCTGTGCCACGCTCCATGCGGCCAGATAGTACTCCATGTTCTTGGACACGGTCTCTATCTCGGGGCTGTCGAAAGTCAGGTAGCCATACTTCCACAGTTCGGTCTTTCCACGGTCGGGGATACCGCGGTACTGGAACCTGCGGCGCTCGGGGGTGGTCTCGGGGTCGCCCATGCTCTGCTTCAGGTACTGGTAGGCCTTTTCATAGTCAAAACCCTTCACACCCTTCAGAATCATGTCGGCCAGGACGGGCACACCGGGTTCGCCCACCATGCAATAGGTGTCGGTGCTGTGCAGATGCCACATAGGCAGTTCGCCGTGCTCCTTGCAGATGGCCATCATGGTCTTGGCCCAGTCGGCGAGTTTGTCCTGCATCATCAGTGTGGCCAGGGGGTGCAGGGCACGGTAGGTGTCCCAAAGGCTCCACGTGGTGTAGTTCTGGAAATCGGGAGAGCGCTGGATCATGCCGTTGGCTCCCATATAGTCGCCGGTGACGTCGCTCCACACCTGGGGTGCGAAAAGCACATGATAGAGAGAGGTGTAGAATATGGTGCTGTCGCGCGGAGAGTCAAACTTGGCACGGATGCGACCCAGTTCCTTGTTCCAACGATCCTTGGCCTCGGTACGCACGGTGGCAAAGTCCTTCTGGTGCTGCTCCATCTGCAGGTTAGCCATGGCGCCCATCTCGCTCACAGGAGATATGGCCACATGAGCCTGAACCACATCACCGGGCTTAACATCGAAGATGGCCTGGGCATAACGGGAATCTATGCTGTCGATGACAAACTCCTTGACGGGACGGTCGAATCTGATGGCATAGTAAACGATATGGTTGGTCCAGCCACGGCTGGCACGGTATCCGGCCAGAGTGAACATGTCATAGGGCCAGATACGTGTCTCTGTAGCACGGTCGCCGATACCGCCTTCCAGGTCGAGGACGATGTTGGCATAACGGTTGCCCTTGGGGAAGGTGAACTTGTGTATGGCGGTGCGGTCGGTGGCGGTCATCTCTGCCTTGATGTGCGACTTATCCAACATCACACTATAATATCCAGGTTCCACCACCTCGTGCTTGTGGCTGTATCGGGAAGCAATGGAGTTGATAAAATCCTCACGGGAACCAGCAGTAGCGGCATAGCCATAAATGGGCATCAGGGTGATGTCGCCCAGATCACTGCATCCCGTTCCGCTGAGGTGGGTGTGTGCAAAACCGATAATGCTGTCGCCGGTTTCATGGTAACCGCTACACCAGTCCCATCCGTGGTAAGGCTGCACAGGTCCCACATTGACCATACCCCAGGGTACGTTGGCTCCGACAAAGACATGACCGTGAGCGCCACTGCCTATCATTGGGTCCACGTACTCCGTATATTGCGAAAACGCACAGGGTACGCACATGAAAACAAATGCCATAAAGGCAAGAAGACACTTTTTCATCGTATTACTATTTATTAACGTTAATTCTGACCTCAAAGATACAATTTATAAGGATAATATCCTCGTTATTCTGTGCATTTTTAATAACTTTGCGCACAAATTAGTGCACAAGACACAAAATCTCACTAAACTTAAACATAAACAACATGAAAAAAGTACTGCTGCTTTTCATGGCAGCCGCCCTCATGGGCATGCCCGTAGAGGCAAAGAAAAAGGACAAGAAGAAAAAGGGTAAGGCTAAGACCGAAGCGCCTGCACCTGCTCCCAAGAAAAAGGAGGCAAAGCCCAGCATCTCGCGCAAGGGCATGCTGAACGTGGAAAAGGTGGGCACCGACTGGTTCCTGGAGGTTCCCGACAGCCTGCTGGGCAAGGACATCCTGGCCGTGACACGCTACACCTCCACTCCCTCCAGTTCAGGCCAGTTCGGCGGTGAGGAATGCAACGAGCAGGTTGTGTTCTTCCAGATGAACCCCGACAGCACCCTGCTTCTGCGCTCTCGCATGACCATCAATCTGGCCGACAGCACCGAGGCCATCTCCAAAGCCATCAACGTGAGCAACGAGCACCCCATCATAGGCGCATTCAAACTGGAAAAGCACAAGGACGGAATGTCTCGCATCAAGGTGACACAGTTCCTCAACTCCGACAACCCTCTAGGCATGATGTCATACGTCAAGAAGTCCTTCACCCTGGGCATGCAGGATGCAGCACTGTCGTATGTGGAGGACATCAAGACCTTCCCCACCAACACAGAGTTCCGTCTGGTGAAGACCTACAACAGCACCGGCAGGTCACTGCCTGCATCGGCATATACCGGCAAGGTTACCTTCGGCCTGAACATCAGCATGGTACTTCTGCCCGAAGAACCCATGATGCCCCGTCTGTTTGACCAGCGTGTGGGCTATTTCACCCATGGCTTCAACAAATTCAGCGACGAGCAACAGCGTGTGAGCGAGCAAATTATGATCTCACGTTTCCGTCTGGAGCCCAAGAATGCAGAGGATGCAGAGAAGATGCGCCGTGGCGAACTCATCGAACCCAAGAAGCCCATCATCTACTACATCGACCCTGCTACTCCCAAGCAGTGGCGCAAATACCTCATCATGGGTGTGAACGACTGGCAGGCCGCTTTCGAGAAGGCTGGTTGGAAGAACGCTATCCGTGGCGAGGAATGGCCCGAGAACGACACCACCATGAGCATGGAGGATGCACGCTTCTCCATGATCCGCTATCTGGCAAGCCCAATTGCCAATGCCTACGGCCCCCATATCTCCGACCCCCGCACGGGCGAAATCATGGAGGCTCACGTATGCTGGTATCACAACGTGATGTCATTGGTTCACGACTGGTACATGGTACAGGCCAGCAGCATAGACGAGGCTGCACGCAAGATGCACTACAGCGAGGAACTGATGGGCGAACTGATACGCTTCGTTTCCAGCCACGAGGTTGGTCACTCACTGGGTCTGCGCCACAACTTCGGTTCTTCTGCCATGGTTCCCACCGACAGCCTGCGCAGCAAGGCATGGGTGGAGAAGCACGGCCACACTCCCTCCATCATGGACTATGCACGCTTCAACTACGTTGCTCAGCCCGAGGACGGCATCAGCCAGAAGGGCATCTTCCCCCGCATAGGCGACTACGACATGTGGGCCATCGAATGGGGTTACCGTCCCATGCTTGATGCCAAGACTCCCATGGAGGACCACAAGGCTCTGGAAGCCATGACACAGAAGGCACAGAAGAATCCCCGTCTGTGGTGGGGCGATGGCGAAGGCCTGCGTGGTGTTGACCCACGCCGCCAAACCGAGGACCTGGGTGATGATGCCGTGAAGTCAAGCACATACGGTGTGATGAACCTGAAGCGCGAAATGGCAGAACTGCCCAAGTGGACCTTCGACGAGAACGACATCCACGACGAGAACCTCTCCACCATGTACGGCCAGATGCGCGGCCAACTCCAGCGCTATGTAGGCCACGTGGCAGGTTACATCGGCGGTACATACCAGACCTACTACACCCGTGCCCAGGGCGGTACAACCTTCGAGCCCACACCTCTGAAGAAGCAGAAGGAGGCTCTCCAGTGGCTGGACAAGAACGTGCTGAACGAACCTGTTTGGATGCGCGAGTACGACTATTGCAAGACCATGACACGCGACACACGCACACTCACCCAGCCCGTAGCAACCTATGCGGCATCATTTCTCATAAACCGCATGAACTACCTGAACGATCTCTACCCTGCCGACAAGTACATTGCCGACATCGTACGTCTCTGCTTCTCCGAGGCTCAGAGCGGCAAGAGTGTAAGCAACTATCGCCAGACCTTGCAGAACGCACTCACCGTATTGCTCATCAACCGTTTCCAGAGCCTGAGCGAAGCTGTTGCCTCCGCACCACGCGCCAACACTCTCCTTGCCCTCAAGAGCATACAGAGCAAGATAAGGAATGCCGGTGGCGATGCCAAGAGCCGCGCACACTTCCAGAACCTCTCCGACCAGATAGAGCGTGCCCTGGTGGTGAAGTAATCATTGTAGCGACAATACATTATTAACACATGCCCCGGACACTGACACAATAATGTTCGGGGCATTTTATATAATAAATCTTATATATGGGATTTGGAAAATGGATTGGGGGCATTGTCGGCTTTATGGCGGCGGGTCCATTGGGTGCCCTGGCAGGTTATGCCTTAGGCAAACTGCTTGAAGGCAACGACAACAACTATGACAACGGACAATCCACCTATGCCGACCCCGTTTATGGACAGAGGAACAGTTTCCTGTTTTCCCTACTGGTGATGGCATCGTACATCATCAAGGCCGACGGCAAAGTGATGCATAGCGAAATGGAATTCGTCCGCCAGTTCCTTCGCGTCAACTTCGGCGAAGCGGCCGTAAGCGAGGGCAACCAGATTCTGCTCAACCTCTTCGAGCAGAGGAAACAGATGGATGCCAAGAACCCCGCCACCTTCAGGAATACCATCCACGAGTGCGGCATGCAGATAAGGCAGAACATGAGTTATGAACAGCGCCTTCAACTGCTCAGTTTCCTTGCCAAGATAGCGCAAAGCGACGGCAATGTATGTCAGGCGGAAATCGAGGCCTTGAAAGAAGTGTCCATAGCAATGGGGCTCTCTGCCGAGGAAGTGGAGTCAATGATGAACCTGGGTGGCAAGACTCTGGAGCAGGCCTACAAAGTCCTTGAAGTAGACCCCTCAGCCTCAGACGAGGATGTAAAGAAAGCCTACCGCAAACTGGCACTTAAACACCATCCCGACAAGGTGGCAACCTTAGGCGAAGACGTCAAGAAAGCGGCAGAAGAAAAGTTCCGTCAAATCAACGATGCCAAGGAAATGATATTCAAGGCAAGGGGGATAAAGTAAACCCAAAAGAAAATGGGGGACAAATTAAAAGGGAAACCGATTGGCCTCCCTTTTAATTAATCTATATCTTACTAATGTTTATTTGTAAGCATCCACTAGCATTTGGAATGCGTACTTAACCTCATCATAAGTCAGGCCCTTATAAGTATCTGTTACATCTTCAGTTTCCTTGTGACCCTTATATTCTGAAGACGCAACACATTTCGTACATTTACCGCTCTTAAAGTCAGCAACAACAGTTGTCTTAACACCCCTCATATCCACTCTCAATATCAATTGATTAGGAGCCTTGCTCTCATCAATACCAACCTTCCATTCGCCTGAAGGAGTTTCTGTGTTGTCACCACCAGGAGTAATTTCATCATCCTTGTCGCAAGATGTAAATGCCAAAGCACCGCACAGAACAAACGCGAACATCAACCAAAACTTTTTCATAATAATTAAGATTTAAATTATCGGCGCATTATAGTTTGTGATTGTAAAGCCGCGCCTTATTAGCTCTGCATCACTACTTAACTCTATCGCAAAGATATAGACTTATATTAACAATAACAAACATTTTTAATTATTTTTTTCATTCATTACAAAAACACAGCAAATAGCCAATTTCTAATAGCATAATAATGCCCAAATGGGAAAAAAGCAAGCAAGCGAGTCTATTTCGAAATAGACTCGCTTGCTTTTTATTTGGACCTCAATCGGTCATTAGACTGTTACGCGCTAATGACGTTATCATTTTGTCATCTGTTTCGTTGCTTCTCGGTTACAATGGAACCTTTTCGTTAAGCCAGAAGAGCAAGGTTATACTTACATAGTCATTGCCTTGGCGAGAAAAGGTCGGATGAAATTCAACCCCATTGCGCCATCAAAGCGGAAAAACATCTGTTAGAAAATAAGGCTATTATCATAATAACGCTAATGACCGATTTGGGCTTATTTCTTTTTCATTCGTACACGGAACTCGTAGGTCTGCTTGCCGTCGATGACGTACTTCTGCATGGGACCGGGACCACATGAAGCGTTGCCAAGACCGCGGATGTCCATACCCAACTGCAACCAGATGTAGGGACGTGCCTTGATGTCCCATGTATGCTGGGCATTCATCAGGTCGGCATCGGTGTAGCGGTTGGCGCTGAAGTAGATGCCCTCGGGGCACTCTATCTGCCAGCCATGGCCCTTGGCATCGGTGAGGCTTACGCTATAGACGAGGCGGTCACCGGTGGTCTGGGGCTTGATGTAAGGCTCCATCAAAGTTCCCTCGGGCAAAGTGCCGTCAGCATTGTATGTAACCACCTTGCCCTCGTAGTTGCCCACGAGCACACCTGCCATACGGTCGGGATAGTTCTCGTAAGGACCGTAACCGTAGTAGTCTACATTGCAGAAGGCGGTGTCCAGTTCGGCAGCCACACCCACACGGCGCAAGTTGCTCTTCGGAGTAATCTTCACGATCATGTCTATGCTGCCGTCCTTCAGGTAGTTATAGGTAATCTGGCAATCAGCCTTGTTCTCGCTGTTGACATCGCCAAAGCGGTCGTTTTCAATCCAACGGTGGTTCTGGAAAGCAAACTTGGGATGTTCTGTCTTTTCGCCCTTGTCCAGAACAGGCAGGTACATACCCTTAACGAGGTCCACACCATAGTGTGCCACAACGTGGTTGGCAGGCGTGGAAAGGGAAGCCTGGGTGTCGGTGACAACGACGTTAAGTACCGCATGCATACCCTTCTTGGTGGCCTGCTTTATGTACTTGGCGTCGGGGATGGCGATGGTAGTTGTCTCACCGGGCTTCACATCGCCGAGCATGGCGGTGACGGTCTTCTTCACCTTGCCGTCAAGCATTACCTTGGCCTCTACCTTCATACCCTTGAGCGAACGGAAGTCGTAGGCATTGCGCAGAGTGAGGGTGCCTTCGGCATACTGGAACTTTATGAACTGGTGCGCAAACTTCACCTCTGCCAACTTGGCGGTCTGGCGGCGTTCTGCCGTTACCACACCGTTGGAGCAGAAGTTGCCCTGGTGAGGACCGGGGAAGTCATAACCAGTGTGCAGACGACGAACGCCCTTCTTCAGTTCAAGAGGTTCGTAGACAGCCTGGTCTACCCAGTCCCAGATGCATCCGCCTATGGTGGAGTTGCTCTCCTCCATGCTCTGCATGTACTCGGGCAGGTTGCCGATGGCATTACCCATGGCATGGGCATATTCGCAAAGGAACATGGGCTTGTCCATATTGCTGGTGTTCTTTGCCATCCAGTCCATAGAGGGGTACATCTTGGAGTAGAAGTCGGAGTATGCGCTACCACCGAAGTCGCGGTCGATACGTGTTCCCTCGTAGTGAACGGGGCGTGTGGGGTCCATCTTGTGGGCAGCCTCGTAGCAGTCCTTGAAGTTGGTGCCGGCACCTGCTTCATTACCCAGAGACCACATGATTACGCTGGCATGGTTGATGTCGCGGCTAACCATACGTTCGATACGGTCCACGAATGAAGGAATCCACGACTTCATGTAGGAGATGGACTGATTGGCATGGTCCTCGAGGTCGGCCTCGTCGCAGCAGTAAAGTCCGTAGTAGTCGAACATGGCATACATGCGAGCATCGTTGGGATAGTGGCTGGTGCGGATGGTGTTGATGTTGTTGCGTTTCATCAGCAGTACGTCCTCCAGCATGTTGTCGGTAGTGACGGTACGGCCTGTAACGGGATTGGTATCGTGGCGGTTCACACCCTTCAGCATGACACGCTTGCCGTTGACATAGAGCAGTGAACCGACAATCTTCACCTCGCGGATACCCACCTTGGTGGAGAATGCCATCAGGTCCTTGCCGCTCTGGTCCTTCTGCACTATGTCCAAAGTGTAGAGAGCGGGGGTCTCGGCTGTCCAGAAATTGGCATCGGGAACCAGGAACTTGGCCTTGCCGCCCTTGAAGGCCTGCTCTGCCACCAACTGACCCTCGGGTGTGTACAACTTGGCCACAGAGGGCACGTCGGCATCTACGCTGACATTGACAATGCCGTCCTTGCCGCTGAGGTTGGTCTGTACCACGTGGTTGCGTATGCTCTTCTGGGGTACATTATATATATATACGCTACGGAAGATACCAGACATGCGGAACATGTCCTGGCACTCCAGGTACGAACCGTCGCACCAGCGGTGAACCTGTACCACAAGGTCGTTCTTGCCTGCGCGAAGGAGGTGTGTCAGGTCGAACTCGGCCACATTGTTGGAACCCTGGGTGTAACCCACGTACTTGCCGTTGAGCCAAACCTGTGCACAAGAGTAGATACCGCCGAAGTGTATGATGGTACGCTGCTTGTCCCAACCCTGGGGCAGGTCGAAACTACGGTGATATGTGCCCACGGGATTGATGGCATAGTTCTTGCCGCCGTCGTTGAAACCGGGACGTGCCTTGATGAAGGGAGGAGTGTTGCCGTGAGGATACTCCACATTGCAATAGATGGGACGGTCGTAGCCCTGCATCTCCCAGCATGAGGGCACGGGGATGGCATCGGGCTTCACGTTGCCGTTACCGTTGGCATGGGCCAGGGCGGCCTGGAAGGCAGGCACGTCCATCACCTCCACATTGCCGGTGGCGGCATTCTTGCCCTTCTCGGGCACGGAGGTGAACCAGAAGTTCCATGTGCCGTCCAGAGACTTGTAGAGAGTGCTCTTGGGCTCGGTCCACGGTGTCTTGTAGTAGTCGGCATCGGCCTTCATCTCAGCCTCGCTGGCGTATGGCATGTATGTTGCCACACCGGGGAGTTTGTTGATGGCAAAGACAGTCTCGTCCTCCCAGATGGAGGATGCTATCTTGGGCTTCTCCACCTGCTCTATGGTGAACCAGGAAGCCTTGTCGGCCTCGTCGGTGTCGGCTATCTTCATCAGGTTGCCGTCTATGCGGAACATCTTCTTCTTGTTGGCAGAAACGATGCGGTACACGCCCTTCTGTCCCTTCACGGGCTCCAGACTCATCAATGCGTTGCCGGGATTGGCAGGGTTTGCCGTCCACTGGAGCAACCATGTGATATTCTTGTTGTCACCACCATCGTCAAAGTGGCTGTCGTAGAAAGCACCGCCTATGAGATGGCGGCCCAGCGAGAGGGTCTTGATGCTCCAGTACTGGCCACGGTTCAGCGTGTCCTGCTTCTCGGCACGGATGCGTGCATTGTTGGCTCCGTCGTCGCCGTTGCCCAGCACCAGTGCGGGGTTCTGAACGCTACGGAAACGGTAGGTGCAGTTGTCGTCGCTGCCGAAGGAGTCGGCCTCCTTGATGGTAACGCCCTTCTTCAGCGCCAGGAAGGAAGTCTGGTTGGTGGGCACGGCACTGTACTTGCCGGGAGCAATCTCCTTCAGAGTCCATTTCTGCAACTCGTCGCTGCCGTTCACCTCACCATACTCCATGCCTTTGTCACCAACGCGCAAGGCACGTTGCTTAAAGGGGTCAATGAAGCGCCACGAACCTGACAATTCATCCATGATGAACAACTGACCCTTGTACTCCGTAGGGATGCCGTCTACCTGATATAAGGCACCCTTTCTGAAGTTCTGGGCATAGACACCGGCGGCGGCCAGTATCACACTCAGTAAGATTAGGATTCTTTTCATTTGTTGTTAGTGTTTATTGTGTTTAGGTTTTTTCTTTTATTATAGGAGGGCCTAGGGTTTCCTAGGGTTTCCTAGGGTTTCTAGAATTTCTAGAACCTCTAGGACTTCTAGGACTTCTAGAATTTCTAGGTGTCCTAGGGTTTTCCTTCGTTTGCCAGTGCAAAGATAGCCATTCCTGGGCACATTCTTTCACGGCAGGGCGTGACACTTGCGTGACATCTTTGTGACAAGCGTGATACCCTCTCCCCTCAACCCTTCTGCACATGGGTTCCCAGAGCAGGCACGTATTCTCCCTCCGGGGTGGCATCCATGGCATCCACCTTGGCAGAGATATTATCCAGATAGGTCACTATGGCGGCTTCCTGAATGCAGGGCAGTACAGGACTGCCGTATTCGCGTTGGCCGTGATGGGCCAGTATGCAATGCACTATACGCTTCACCTCCTCGGCTTCCACGCCATGCTGTTCGAGCACGTTCTGCAACTTGTGCGCCCCTATATAGATATGGCCCAGCAGATACATGTCCGGTTGGGTGTCGCCCTGACGGTTGTACTCATACACCTTGCCGTAATCGTGGAAGAGGATGGCCAGTATGCAACGCTCCACTTTTATCTGGTATGGCAGGCACGGATACAGGCCCTCCAGCATGTGCAGCATCTGGTGGGTGTGGTTCAGCAGACCTCCTTGATAGGCATGGTGCACGGTGGTGGCGGCAGGGTATTCGCTATAGGGTTTGTACAGTTTCTCGGCAAAGGACTGTATGATGGGCACCAGGGTGCTGTCCGTACAGAATGTGAGCAGGTTGGCAATGGTGTCGTCCCACACCTTGCGGTTTATAGGACGTGGTATCAGCCCGTAGAGGGGATGCTTCTCGTCGGCCATCAGACCCAGCACCATGTCCGTGAGGGAGCACGACTTCTTGCCTCCGAAGTCTTTCACTTGCACGAACTGCACCAACTGTCCAGGGAAGGGTGCCATGTCGGGCGCCACATCCCACACGGATACGGAAAAGGACTGCTCGGCATCGGTCACCTTCAGCAGGGCATAGGGACTGCCCTGACGGGTGGTGGCGTTGGCACGGCCTATAACCATGAACTCTTTCTGCATAGCGTCGCTACATTATATATTATATACCATGTGCGAACAAAGATAGCAATAATTTTGCAATATTGTCACCCTCGGGAAGAACAAAAGCGGAGAATACTGACATTTTGTCCGCTCTCTTCGCCTTGGCACACTCTTGGCAATGAGTATAGCAGAGAAAGAATACACAAACTAAACAAATACATAAGGATACTATGAACATCAAACCATTGGCAGACCGTGTGCTCATTGAACCGGCTGCAGCAGAGACAAAGACCATCGGTGGCATCATCATTCCCGACACAGCCAAGGAGAAGCCCCTGCAGGGCACAATTGTTGCCGTGGGAGGTGGTACCAAGGACGAGGAAATGGTACTGAAGGAGGGCGACAAGGTCCTCTATGGCAAATATGCCGGCACAGAGATAGAGCACGAGGGCAAGAAGTACCTCATCATGCGCCAGAGCGACGTGGTGGCTATCCTGGGCTAATACCGAAACAAAGTAATTTCAACTCCAATTAGAAGACTATACGAAAATGGCTAAAGACATCAAATTCAACATAGAGGCTCGCGACCTGATGAAGCAGGGCGTGGACAGTCTGGCAAATGCAGTGAAGGTGACTCTCGGTCCCAAGGGCCGCAACGTTATCATTGAGAAGAAGTTCGGTGCTCCCCACATCACCAAGGACGGTGTTACCGTGGCAAAGGAGATTGAACTGGCAGACCCCTTCCAGAATGCCGGTGCACAGTTGGTGAAGAGTGTGGCATCCAAGACTGGCGACGATGCCGGCGACGGCACAACCACCGCCACCGTACTGGCTCAGGCTATCGTTCGCGAGGGGCTGAAGAACGTTGCAGCAGGTGCCAACCCCATGGACCTGAAGCGCGGTATCGACAAGGCCGTCAGTGCCGTGGTGAGCGAGATAAAGGACATGGCCGAAGTGGTGGGCGACGACTATCAGAAGATAGAGCAGGTTGCTACCGTCAGCGCCAACAATGACCCCGAAATCGGCCAACTCCTGGCAGACGCCATGCAGAAGGTGAGCAAGGACGGCGTTATCACCATCGAGGAGGCAAAGGGCCGCGACACCACCATCGGCGTGGTGGAGGGCATGCAGTTCGACCGCGGTTACCTCTCTCCCTACTTCGTCACCAACACCGAGAAGATGGAGTGCGAGATGGAGAACCCCTACATCCTCATCTATGACAAGAAGATAAGCAACCTGAAGGACTTCCTGCCCATCCTGGAACCTGCCGTACAGACAGGCCGTCCCCTGCTGGTAATTGCCGAGGACGTGGAGTCTGAGGCCCTGACCACTCTGGTTGTCAACCGTCTGCGCGGACAGCTGAAGATATGCGCCGTGAAGGCTCCCGGTTTCGGCGACCGCAGAAAGGCCATGCTTCAGGACATCGCCACCCTGACCGGCGGTCTCGTAATCAGCGAGGAGACAGGTCTGAAACTGGAACAGGCCACCATAGAGATGCTGGGTACTGCCGACAAGGTTACCGTAAGCAAGGACAACACCACTATCGTCAACGGTCATGGCGACAAGCAGATGATTGCCGAGCGCGTCAGCCAGATAAAGAACGAGATTGCCAACTCTACCAGCGACTACGACAAGGAGAAGTTGCAGGAGCGCCTGGCCAAACTGGCAGGCGGCGTGGCAGTGCTCTACGTGGGTGCTCCCTCTGAGGTGGAGATGAAGGAGAAGAAGGACCGTGTGGACGACGCTCTGTGCGCAACACGTGCTGCCATTGAAGAGGGTATCATCCCCGGCGGTGGTGTGGCATACATCCGCGCCCAGAAGGCTCTGGACACCCTCACCGGTGCCAACACCGACGAGCAGACCGGTATCCGCATCGTTCGCCGTGCCATCGAGGAACCTCTGCGCCAGATTGTAGAGAACGCAGGCCTGGAAGGCAGCGTGGTAGTTAACGAGGTTCGCAACGGTGAAGGCGACTATGGCTACAATGCCCGCGAGGACAAGTACGAGAACCTGAAGGCTTCAGGCATCATCGACCCTGCCAAGGTGACCCGTGTGGCACTGGAGAATGCCGCTTCTATCGCCGGCATGTTCCTAACCACCGAGTGCGTCATCTGCGACGCCAAGGAAGACAAGCCCGAACTCCCCATGGGCGGTGCTCCCGGCATGGGCGGTATGATGTAATCAGACATCTACAGATATATTACAAGCCCCGACCGCAACGATGTGCAGTCGGGGCTTTTTGTATATTTACATGAAACACGGTTGATTATTCAAAGAAAAAGCAATACCTTTGCCTGTCAAAAGAGAAAACCTCCCTATATGACACGAGGCAGATTTGCACCTTCCCCCACGGGACGCATGCACCTGGGCAATGTCTTCTGCGCCCTGCTCTCCTGGCTTTCCGCCAAGAGCCAAGGGGGCGAGTGGGTTCTGCGCATTGAAGACCTCGACCCTCAGCGCAGCCGTAGGGAATATGCCCTCCAACTGATGGACGACCTGCAATGGCTCGGTCTCCCCTGGGATGGCGAACCTGTATGGCAAAGCCAACGTGGCCACATCTACGAGGAATACCTCCGATGCCTGACGGAAACGGGGCTCACCTACCCATGCTACTGTACCCGTGCCGACATAATGGCCACCCAAGCCCCCCACGAAACCGACGGCAGAGTGGTGTATAAGGGGACATGCAGGCCAAAAACGACGGATTCCACAGAGGACTATAGTTTTTCTAGATTATCTGGCAGTTCTAGTCTATCTAGTTTATCTAGAATGTCTAGTCTATCTAGTACTTCTAGTACTTCTAGTACTTCTAGAATATCTGGTATTTCTAGTACCTCCAGGGACGCTGGCAGCGTCCCTGCCACCACCCACTCACCGCTTGCCGCTCCTCCCGCTACCACCCGCCTAATCGTTCCAAGCTGTACCATTCCCTTCACCGACGGACACTATGGCCCCCACCCTCTCAACCTTGCCGAACACTGCGGAGACTATATCGTCCGCCGGAAGGACGGTGCCTGGGCCTACCAACTTGCCGTGGTGGTGGACGATGCACTGATGGGCGTTACAGAAATCGTGCGCGGACGAGACCTGCTCCTGTCCTCGCCACAACAGATACACCTTAGAGAACTATTGTTTTTTGAACGGAAAACTTATTCGCTCACCGCTCACCACTCACCGCTCACCGTTAACTTCTTCCACCACCCCCTGCTCTGCAATGCCGAGGGCCAGCGCCTATGCAAGCGTGACAAGAGTATGGATCTGGGGTATCTCCGCGACAAAGGTACGACATCCCAGGAGATAATAGGTCTGCTGGCACACCTCGCCCGCCTGACCGACACCCCGGCTCCCATCACACCCACCGAACTCCTTCCCCTCTTCTCGTGGGACAAGGTTCCCACCGAGGACATAATATTAGACAAGCAAATAATGC
Organism: Bacteroidaceae bacterium; assembly: GCA_017503065.1. Next base: position 24,694 of record JAFVTT010000017.1, read on the forward strand.
TATAGAAACTGTAGAGACTATAGAGGCTATAGATACTATAGATACTATAGAAATATAAAAAGACATCCCATGCACCTTTCCCTCTCACCCCAGCAAATCAGCCAGTTGGAAGCCCAGCACTGTACAGCCGAAGACTGGAGCACTATATTTGTCCATCCCGAACTGGACCTGAAGTACGTGCGCGAAGTGCGCTTCTCCGGCACATGCCACATAGGAAAGTTCGAGAAATCATTTCTCATGCCCGGAGGCATGCGAAAGCATAGCGGCATATTCCATGCCACGCTGCACAACGTTTACGTGGGCAACGACTGCTGCATAGAGAACATAAAGAACTACATTGCCAACTACGACATCGAGGAGGATTGTTTCATAGAGAATTGCGACATAATCCTGGTGGACGGCGAAACAAGTTTCGGATGCGGGACCGAGGTTTCCGTACTTTGCGAGACAGGGGGCAGAGAGGTGACCATACACGACCGCCTGACGGCGCACGAGGCATACATCACTGCCATGTACCGCCACCGCCCCATGCTGGTGCGGCACATGAAGGAGATGGCCATGGCACGCGCCAAGGAAAGGACCGGCACACGTGGCACCATAGCAGCACACAGCACCATAGTGGACACGGGCTACATAAAGAACGTCTACGTGGGGCCCGCCTCCAAGATAGAGGGGGCAGGCCGCCTGAAGAACGGTTCGCTGATGTCCAGAATGGAATCCCCCATACACATAGGCTACGGTGTAATTGCCGACGATTTCATCGTCCAGGATGGCAGCTGCATAGAGGACTGCACCACGCTGACACGTTGCTTCGTGGGACAGGCCTGCACCTTCAAGCACGGCTACAGCGCCTCGGACTCACTATTCTTCTGCAACTGCCACGAGGAGAACGGCGAGGCCTGCTCCATCTTTGCCGGCCCGTTTACCGTCACGCACCACAAGAGCACCCTGCTCATTGCCGGCATGTTCTCGTTCATGAATGCCGGCAGCGGCAGCAACCAGAGCAACCACATGTACAAACTTGGTCCCATACACCAGGGGGCAATGGAGCGAGGAGCCAAGACCGCCAGCGATTCCTACATCCTGTGGCCGGCACGCATAGGTGCCTTCTCGCTGGTAATGGGACGACATACCACAAATCCCGACACCTCGGACATGCCGTTCAGTTACCTGATAGAAAAGGACGGTGTCACATACCTCGCCCCGGCCGTGGCCCTGCGCAGTGTGGGTACCATCCGCGACGCACAGAAATGGCCCAGGCGCGACAAGAGGCACGAGGAAGGCCGATTGGACAACGTCAACTTCAACCTGCTCTCGCCCTACACCATACAGAAGATGCTTCGCGGCCTGAAGACCCTGAAACAGTTGAAGGAGATTTCCGGTGCCACGTCGGACACATACGCCTACCAGAGCGCACGCATCACAGGCAGTGCCATGGAAAAGGGCATCAGCCTCTACACCATGGCCATCAACAAGTTCCTGGGCAACAGCGTTATCTCACGCCTGGAGAAAGTGGAGGGCAGACTGGACCTTTTCCGTCCCACCAGCGAGGACGGCACGGGCGACTGGGTGGACCTCTGCGGACTGATAGCGCCAAAGAAACTCCTCATCCCCCTGCTGGACAGGATACAGAAAGGGGAAATCGACTCTCTGGAAGAGGTAAATGCAGAAATCTCTGCCCTGCACCGCAACTACTACGATCTGGAATGGCAATGGGCATACCGCATAATGCTGGACTTCTACGGCATAGACGAAGAAAACGGTATTACCCCTGCCATGCTCTCCGATATAATAAAAAGATGGAAAGACTCCGTGGTCAGCCTCGACCAGATGCTATGGCAGGATGCACGCAAAGAGTTCTCCCTGAGCGCACGCACCGGCTTCGGTTTTGACGGCCAAAGCACCGAGACACAAAGCATGGACTTCAGCGAGGTACGCGGCCAGTTCGAGTCCAACCCCTTTGTCATGGCTGTGGAAGAACACATCCGCACCAAGTCGGCACTGGCAGAGAAGTGGCTGGGGGTGTTGGGGGCAAAGTGCGCATTATAGGGTAAAACTGTGTTTCGTTGCTTGCGTATTATATTTTTTTCTTAAACGAAGGAAATTTCTGCCAGCCTATATGGCTTTCTGTCTGTAGCGTCACGTATTGTAGTAAACTCGGTATAGTCCCCTTAGAATTTAATTGAATCTAAGGGGACTAAAGTTTTGTGATTTTCTTGCTATGGATGAATAGCCAAAAGAAAGGCACCTTTAGGAAAACTAAAGGTGCCTTTCATATTAATTAATTAGGGAACTTACCTATTAGATAGAGGGCTTAACTGTAACGACGATCTTAGCAGTCATGCCATCCTGCCACTTGGTAGTAACAGTTACAGGAATCTCAATCTTGAAGGACTGACCGATAGCATTACCTGACATGTTGTGGAATGTTACCTTAGAGGTAGCAGGATCAACAGCTACGGTGTACTTCTGAGTACCGTTAGAGTTCTTAAGGTCGCTCAACTTAGTTGTGCAAGCAGTACCAATAGAACCGTTCAGAGAGATGTTGGTCTTGGCGTTTGCAACATCATAGACAGGAGTAGAAACCTTGTACCATGCTACAAGTGCAGGCTTGGTCTCAGAATTAGTTGTCTTGTTATCCCAAACGACACGCTTGTTAGTTGTGTAGACTTCCTTGATCTGCAACTTGCCAGCAATAGTTGCCTCAGAAGAACCACCGGCGGTGATGTCATAGAGTTCAACCTGAGCCTCGTTAGAAGAGAATGCCAGAGGAGTCAGGAACTTAACGTTGCGCTTCTCCATTTCATCGGTAATACCACACCAATCTGCTACGATCTTAACAGGAGCGGTATTGCCAACCAGCAACTTAGCAGCAGTAGTAGGTTCGCTATTACTTGCACCATTGTTGCTCTCCTTCAACTGGATAGTACCATAGGTAGGATCAACAGTAGCAGCAACTACAAGACCCTTCAGCAGGGTTGAACCATCAGCAGAAACTGTCCAACCATTACCCCAAGTTGCAACAACGTCCTCATCGAATACGAACTTAGCATTAGGAGTATTGCCATTTACCTTCTTCATCATTTCAATTACATCACCAGGAGTCTGACCATTCTTGATGTAACCCTCGAGCAAGCTACCAACAATCTGAGTTGTTGCATATGTAGAGTTACCCAGGTTAGCGTCGGTCTCAAGAGCGGGGTTAATATGACGGAGATCATTAGCCCACATTGTCTGGTCGAGGTTGTAACCGTCGAGACCCATACGATTGATAGTCAGAGTAAACTTCAGAGCGAATGCAATACGTTCGTTGTGGTTGATCTTGTTGCGGAAGTAACCATAAACTGTGAATTCCTTCTTACCAGCGAGGTAATCATTAATAGTCATCTTATGGTTAGCTGTATTGATAGTATACAGATAGTTCCAAGTCTGACCAGCACCAGAGTTATCGGGCTGCTCTACGAATGTATCAGTTGTAGTCAATGCAGCAGGAGTAGCCTTATTAATCTCAGCGAGACTTGCATACAAGCCAGGAACCAGCTCATAAGTCTGATGGAACTCGTCGCGAGACATACCTGAAGTACCAGCGAATGTGTACAGTGCGTTAACCTTCTGCTCAAGAACTCTCTCCTGAATGCTTATACCACAACCATAAGCCTTAGTGAATGCACCCAGCTCACCGAAGTCCTTAACAGTAACAGAAGGAGCGTCAGGAGTATTAGCTACCCACTTAATCTTGAAGTACTTAACATCAACGGTCTTGTTATTGACCTTATCGAACAGAACAACCTGAATCATGGGCTGACGACCGATAGCATCGCGGTTCTTCTCAGTTTGACCATCACGAGCAGTAGATGTCAGGACAGTACCATTGAGCTTACCGAAATGTTTCTGATCAGTGTAGTCAGTTGTAACATTATCATTCTTCAGGAGATAGTTCATCATAGCAAATCTGAACTCCAGACCATAAGCTGCGGGATCATAGTGATTACCAGCCTTGTCACAAACCTCAACAAGAGTCATCAAGTCAATTGACTCGGTATAAACAACCTCCTTAGCAACATGCTGATCATTGTAAGATGTAGGCAACTTTGTAGAGGCGGGATTTGCGGTCAAGCTACCGTATGCCTGAGAGAACGTCCAGAAGTGAGCAGCAGCAGCACCCTCGTTGTGAGTGTGGTTAGCGGTGTTTGTAAGAACATTGTGGATGTAGGGAGTAACAGCAGTTTCATAGAGACGTGCCCAGTCTGAGTAAACCTCAGCCTTCTCACCGTTCTTAACCTCTTCCTCAGTCAGGAACTTGTCAGACAAGGTAGCCTTGAGAGAAACGACGGTGAACTTATCTCTATTAGTACCGAATGACTCAGTGTTCTTCTTGTCGAGCTTAACGGTCATTACACCATTCTTGATATCGAAAGACTTAACAGCCAAAGGAGCATTCTGGTTTACGGCACGAGTATTTGTAGCCTCGTTAGAGATGTATGACAGAGCAGTAATGTCGCTCTTCAGTACGTTCTCGGGGTTAACCAAGTACTCAACAGTAGTGTTAGCGTCGTCGATATAATACAACTTGGTATCAGTACCATTAGCAGCATCTGCATAGTAGTTTGCCCAGTTCTTATAGTTCAAGGTAACGAACTTGATGCACTCGATACCATCAACATAAGCTGTGGGAGCGAATACCAGGCTCTTCAGGCGCTTGCTCTCATAAACGAGGTTCTCGTTGGCACTCTTAAGATCCTTCTTAACAGTATCAATAGTACCGTTGATGGTCTCAATAGCCTTGTTGATATTCTCGATATCCTTAGCAATCTTAGCATCAGCATCGGCATAAGCCTTCTTAACAGCCTCAAGGTCACCAGAAAGCTTAGTAATATCAGCAGCAGCCTTGTTAGCGGTAGCCTGAGCAGCAACAGCAGCATCAGCAGCAGCCTTAGCATCAGCAACAGCCTTCTCGGCAGTAGCCTGAGCTACAGCAGCCTCAGCCTGAGAAGCCTTCTGTGCAGCCTCGATAGCCTTAGCGGCATCCTCAGCAGCCTTAGCGGCAGCAGCCAGAGCCTCGTCAGCGGTAGCCTGTGCAGCCTTAGCAACATCATAAACCTCACCCAGATTCTCCTTAATCTTATTAATCTCAGCATCGGTGTATGCCTTAGCGGTCTCAACAGCAGCCTCAGCGAGCTCCTTAGCAGCAGCAACCTCAGCCTTCAGAGCCTCAACCTCAGCAGCATTAGCCTCGATTTCCTTCAGCAACTCGTCCTTAGCAGCCTTAACAGCAGCCTCGAGAGCCTTGGCATTGCTCTTCTCCAACTCCTCGATAACCTTAGCCTGAGCAGCGATATCAGCAGCATTCTTCTGAGCGGCAGCCTCCAAAGCAGAAACCTTGTCACCGAGAACGCTTACCTGACCTTCCAGGTTAGCAACGGTCTTCTTCAGACCCTCGAGAGCCTCATTCAGGCTCTTGATAGCAGCAGCATTGTCAGTAGCGAGCTTCTGAGCCTGCTCAGCCAGAGTATAAGCCTGATCGGCACGAGCCTGGGCAGCAGCAATAGCAGAAGTCAGCTCCTTGTCAGCCTCGAGAAGAGCGTTGATGCTCTTTCCATGCTCGCCAAGAGTGGTGTTAACAGCAGTAAGAGCTGCCTCCAAAGCAGCCTGAGCGTCGCTCACCATCTTCTGAGCGGCAGCAATAGCAGCAGCCTGAGCCTGAGCAGCCTGAACCTCTGCATAGCCCTTGGCATCATTAGTTGCATTGGCGATAGCCTCTTCGAGAGCCTCGTCGGCAGCCTCGTAAGCAGCTTCCAATGCGTCAGCCTGAGCACCCAGAGAAGCGATTTCGGCATCAACAGCCTTCATCTTCTGGTCAACCAAGCCATTCAGATCTGTTGCAGTCGCGTTAAGATCGTTACGAAGATCGGTGATGTCGTCATCGTAACTACATGACACGAACGTACTAGTTGAAGCAATCAACATAGCTCCAAAAAGCAGTGCACTGATGATTTTTTTGTTCATGTTTTTAATAATTTAATTAATTAAATAATAAAGGGTTTTTGATTTTCTCTAATTTAAGAATTGGTGTCAACAAAACCAATTGTCCGTTTTATCAGTAATCTTTCTATTTATATTTTATCCTCCACATTTAGATTAAACGTCACCAACTTTACACAGTACCTCCTACATAGAGATAAGAATTTCGGTGCAAAATTAACCATATTTCCGAAACCTCACAAATAAATTTGAGTTTTTTTGTGATTTTCGAATAAAATCAGGCGTTTTTTTAACAAATGAACCTGATTTTACCTATATACATATATATATTTAGGTAAATACGGAGGTCATTGCATGCACCTACTTATCTAAAGGCAAGCCACTTAACGTCAGTACAGGTATGTGTCGGGAAGGTATGTTTCATAGGCAATCTGATGTGGATTGGGTTAACCCAAATCGGTCATTAGACTGTTATGCGCTAATGAAACCTTCTTTTTGTCATCTGTTTCGTCACTTCTCGGTTACAATGGAACCCCATTGCGCCCTCAAAGTGGCAAAACATCTGTTCAAAAACAAACGCTATTATCATCATAACGCTAATGACCGATTTGGG
>JAFVTT010000018.1 GCA_017503065.1 Bacteroidaceae bacterium
ACTCGTTTATTCGTATATTTGCGGTAGGAAAAGACCAAGAATGATATGAACAGTTCCGCAATGAACCAAATAATACCTGCGCTTCAGGGCTACTTCAACACTCAACCTGTTTCTAAGGCATGGTTGTTTGGGTCGTATTCGCGTGGAGAGGAAAAGGAGGGAAGTGATGTGGACATCTTGGTTTCCTTCGACAAGGATGCCAAGATAAGTCTGTTCAAATATGCATCCATCATATGCCAATTGGAGGAATTGCTTCAGCGTAAGGTGGACCTGGTTGAGGATGGTACATTGCTGCCATTTGCCCAGCAATCGGTGAACGAAGATAAAATCTTGATATATGAGAGAAGAGGTTAGGGACAGGGGAAGACTGGAACATATGCTGACGGCGATTGGCAATGTGGAGGAGTTTACAAAGGATGTCTCAAAGGAGAGTTTTGTAAATAGCAAGCTATTGTTCTTCGCCGTAGTCAAGAATATAGAAATTGTTGGTGAAGCCACATATATGTTGACGAAGGAGTACAAACAGTCCCATTCGTCTATCCCCTGGCTGGTAATAGAAAAGATGCGTCATGTCTTGGTCCATGGATATTACACAATCTCGCCAGAGAAGGTGTGGGATACTGTGCATGAGGACCTTCCTGTATTGAAGCAACAACTAATTGCTCTTCTTGAAGAAGAATAGAACTCTGTGCCAACAAGCGCGTCTACATCAACACCCCAATGTGAGGCAATAAACAAAATGGATAGACGGGGTTCCTGTGCCGGTTATCCCGTGCCATGATAGGGGCGAATTTGTACATTATACATTGTTTATTTCAGAAAAAACAATAACTTTGTAGCAGAAAAAACAAAGTCCGAGTTGCATAATGGTATTATGGATAAAAGGGAAATTTTTAACAGAATAGAATATGTGGTGTGCTGTGTGGGGGCATTCGCTTCTCGCTTTAACCTGACCAATTCACAGGCATACGCTTATTTGAGAAGATTTACCGGCATAGACTTCCTGTTGGATTGCTATGCTGCCGAACATACTCTTTCCATTGAAGATGCAGTGGAAGATCTTATCCATATCTGTTTACAGAAAGGAGGTAAATTAGCTTAACTGTGGTGTTGTGAAATAAAACATTGTATTTACACACTTTTTGTCTGCAGATGCTTTTGTTTGCCAATTCGCAATAACAAACACTTCTACATCAACACCCCGATGTGAGGCAATAAACAAAATGGAGAGAAGCGACATTGGTTCTCTCCATTTCTTGATTTGTGTTATTACTGTTTCAGCCATTTCTCTTTCCAGGCCTTTACGAAGTCGGGCAAGTCGAGCATCAAATCGCCGTTGGGTTCAATGAACAGTTGGGTAGTTTCGCCTTCGCAACAAAGGACGCCGTCGCGCTCGCGGTATATGCGGTATTTATAATCGAGGCGTGCTCCGCGCTTGGGGACGAAGGTGGTGTGGATAACGGCGACATCACCCATTTGCAAAGATGCATAGTGACGGGTGTGGACGTCGTAGATGGGAGCATAGATGCCTGTCTCCTGCATGACTTCGTAACCCATGCCGGGATAATGGCGGCCGAAGGATTCGCGACCGTCCTCGAAATACACGATGTAGTTGCCATGCCATACTATGCGCATGGAGTCTATCTCGCTGAACTTTACCGGAACACGGCAAACGTCTGTTATTTCCACGGGAGAGGGCTACTTCTTGAACACAAAACCACTGAAGCTATACTCGGTATAGTTCTTGCCACGGCCGTTCATGCGCAGGGTAAGGATTTCTCCCTTCTTGACATCCAAGGTGATGACGAAGGAGCTGAACATCATGCGTTTCTTCTTGGCCTGACCTGCAGTGGGGTCCATGTGTATGGTAATGATATTGCCGTCCTGTGTGAGTTCGACGCCGGGAACCTCGGCCAAACCTGTGCCGTCGCCCTTGATGATGGCGGTAAGTACAGCCTGGAAAGCGACGAACTGGTTGTTCTTCTTGCTGTTGGCCTTGTACTCGCGACCACGCATAATCATGGTGAAATCGTCGCCGTTCATGTCCAGTTGCTCCTTGCCGCCGGCAACACTGATGTTCATCTTGTCGGGACTCTGGATAACCATTGTGCCTGTGGCCTTGTCGTCCTCGGCAACGGCTGCCTTGTGGTCAACACGGGTGGCAACGGCAGTTACGCCTGTCGTTCCGCGGAACTTGGCCACGGCCTTTTGGAAATCCACGTTCTGTGCTAAAGACGACAGTGTGAGGAGGCAGAGGAATATGAGGGTAAGAATCTTCTTCATTTTCTGTTATATTCTTTTTGTTTATGTAACAAAAATTATGTGTACAGGCCACCGTTGATAGAAATGACGTTGCCGGTGATGTAGCCTGCCTGAGGACTGCACAGGAAAGCGACACACTCTGCCACCTCCTCGGGTGTGCCGAAACGGTTGGCGGGGATGGTCTTCTTCAGTGCCGCCTCGTCGAGACCTTCCACCATGTCGGTCTTGATGAAACCGGGGGCAATGGCGTTGCAGGTGACGTTCTTCTTGGCAACCTCCTTGGCAAGAGCCTTGGTGGCAGCGATAAGGCCACCCTTGGCAGCCGAGTAGTTGGTCTGTCCCTGCATGCCCATGATGCCGCTGACACTGGCCATATTGATGATACGGCCGAACTTGTGGAACTGCATGGGCATGAGCAGAGGCTGTGTGACGTTGTAGAAGCCGTTGAGGCTTACACCAAGCACGCTGATCCAATCCTCCTGGGGCATGAGACCCATGATATTGTCCTTGCGGATGCCGGCGTTGTTTACAAGAATCTCTATGTATTCGTCCTGATCCTCGTGAGCCTGCTGCCATGCTTCGATGGCGGAGCGGGTCTCCTCGGCATTGCTGACATCGAACTTCATCAGTTCGCCGTCGGTACCTGCCTCGCGTACAAGACGCAGGGTCTCTTCGGCAGCGGTGATGTTGCCTGCAAAGTTTATGAGAACATTATAGCCCATCTGAGCCAATTTCACACATACGGCACGTCCGATGCCACGGCTGCCGCCTGTTACAAGTGCATACTTCATATTCGGTAGTTGTAATATATTTGTATCCGGTACTATTTTAGAAAGAAGCCTCGAAGGCAAAGCGTATGCCCCACGTCTGAGTGCCGGGGCGGTTATAGGTGAGGCGATGGTAGTAGTCTATGCTGAAGAACTTCCACAGGTTGCTGAGACCTACATTCAATTCCACATAGGGTTTCCAGCTGTTCATAATCTGGGTGATGGGCTGGTACTGCCTTGTACCGTCCTCCATATTGACCCATTCACCGGGCATATTGTAGAGGAACTGATAACCAGGGTCTGCCATCTTGCTGGCCTCATCGGGATAACGGCTGGTGTCGTTGAAACGGAAGGGGTTGTTCTTGTCGCTGAGATAGCCCCACATCATGTTGAAACCGATGTTCTCGCGCCACTTCAACTTCTTGATAAGGGGGATGCGGTTGAGGAGTTTGCCGTTCAGATTCCAGCGGTACATCATGGCGAAGGAGCGGTCGTTGAGGAACTCCATGTTGCGAATCAGGGAGAAGGTGTTGTCGTTGCGGATGTAGCTGGGGTTGGCCTGAGGCAGACACAGCAGCTGGAAGGGCACGGTGTTCCACTGGAACATGGCGCTATGGAATGCGTCTATACTACCCCACGACTTGAGCCAGAAACGCTTCTTCAGGGTAAACTCGGTATGGTTGTAGTTATAGTCGCCTCCGAGGAAACCCTTTATACCCACTGTATGTGTGATGCCATAGATAGGAGCCTCTCTGTTGGCAAGGAAGCGCTGGTTCTTGGTGTTCAGGTATTTGACACCGGGCTGATACTCCATGCCCAACTGTATTTCGGTGTATTTGATTTTATTGGACTGCAAGACCTCGTCCAGGGGAACGTAGGTGTTCATGTTCTTCTGAATGTCGGCCTGTATCCTCTTGGCATCGTCCCATTCGCGAAGGGTGTTGAAGTAGAGGTCGCCCGTACCGGTATTCGTCTCGTGTACGAATGCAGCATTCAGGCGCAAGCCGTTGCTGAACTCCCAATCGTACTTGAACTTGAAGCGCTCATAGTAGGACTGGAAGTGGGTAGAGTTCCATGTGATGGCCATGAAGGCATTGTCCTTGTCGAACTGCATGTACTTGTCGGTGGGGCTCTGTATGTCGTTGGCATAAGAAACAGACAGGGTGCGGATGGGGTATGCGATTACCTCCTTCTCCTTCTCGTTGAACGAATATATCAGTTCGAGATAGCCCTTGGGGCGCCTGTCCTTGAAACCGTACTTGAACCATGTCTTCAGGAACCAGTGCTTGTTGAGGGCACCTGTTGTCTGAATACCCACGCGGACATGGAAGCCCTCTGCCTTGCTATGTCCAAGGATGGAAGTGAAGGGACCAATGACGAACTTACTGGGTTTGTTGGGGTTGGTGCTGGTTTCCAGATAGTTGTCAAGTATGACACGCATACCGTAGATAACAGCCTTTACGGTGGGTTGGTCAACGAAACGGCGTTTCATCTCGGCAACGTTTGCCTGGGCATAGCTGAGCGTGTCCGGACGGCTTGCCACCCAATAGTCATTGCCGCGTGACTTGGCATCCTTTTCATAACGCTCGTCACCCATAAAGTCCATTTCGGAATCGGGTATGGGGTCAAAGGTCCAATCGCTGTAGACAACATTGTAGTCTACAAGAATCTTGTTCATGTATGATGTCAGTTTAAGCTGCATCATCATCCTGTTCTTGCTGCATATCTGTTCGCCAGATGGCAGGGAAACATATTCCTGGTCTACATCCATCTTCTCGACGAAGTTGATGCCACTGGCAACAGGTACACCGAACTTGGCACGGCGCACACGATAGGTACTGTCGGCAAGGATGTACAGATAACCGCTGAAGCCGAAGTCCTGAGGATTGCCGGGAGAGAAGGCTACCTTGATACACTTTTCGCCATCGAGATCGACGGTATCACCCAAAGCGTAATGATAGAAGCGGATAGCGGCATTGCCTCCGATGGGGCTGATGAAGTTGTGCTCCAGGAGGACCATTTCGTCCTTGTAGATGTCCACATCCTTGAGGTTGTCCTTGAACTTTGTTTCGATGAACTCGCCGGCGGCAATCACGTCCAGAAGGCTTTCCGCATGATGACCGTGGACGACGCTCTTGCTCTTGCCATCGCTCTTGCGGTAGAGTTCCGTGGTCTTCTTCTCTTCAATGGAGATGGGCACAATGGTCTTTCCCGTTTCGGGGAATACCTCGGCATAGTTCTTGAGGAAGGCCTTGCCCTTCAGATTCTCGTCCTGTTCCAGAGACTCCACCGTAAACTCGTTGAGGGCAAGCATGGTACGTGCATACTTCTCGTAACTGACATAGTCGTTGGTACGCATGTCCCTGGACTTCTTTGCCGCCATTACCTTCTCCATCAGTTCGACGGCAGGATTGTTCTTGCGGCTATACTTCTTCTTCTCGGCCTTGACAACAACCTCGGACATTTCCATGGCAGTGGGCTTGAGCCTGACGTTGACAGTACGGGTGCGGGTAACCTCGGTCTTATAATTGACAAAACCAAAGCAATGGAACACCAGCGTGCCTTTGCGGAAACGGATCCGGAACTGTCCGTCCTCGCCTACCCTCACCTTGGCGGCAGGATTCGCTTCATACCAGACCGTTGCACCGACCAACGGCATGCCATCATCGTCTGCAACCACCTTGCCGGTAATGTACTGGGCATAGGCCGGTATGAGCAGGAACATTGCAAATATGAATAGGATGTAACGTTTCATCTTGTTCTCTTTAGTTATTCTGAAATTGTGTTCATATTTATCTCTTGACATGTATATGCCGCTGTCATGGTGACTCCGTGCAGTCCATGAAGCATCAGACTCTGCCCCGTCATGAACAGATTGGGGATCTGTGTCTTGGGGGATACTATGGTCATCATGGGATTACTGAAGTCCTTTCGGAAACCGAAGGCGCTGCCCTCCGGTGTCAGATTATAGTCCTTGTAGGTCAATGGTGTGCTTGACCAGGTCTTGAGTATCATTTCGCCAAGACCGGGGATAACGGTTTCTGCCAAAGCCAGACACTGCTCCGCCACCCTGGCCTTCATCTCCTTGTAAGCCTTGGGACGATGGAAAAGTTTGGTGCCATCGTATTCTTCCACAACTTCCCACAGCATGGGGGTAAGGATGTCTATGTTCACCACGTTCTCACCCTTTTCGGGTATTCTGGCACTCATCATTATGCCCTTTACGGCAAGACTCCTGTCCACTGCCATATCCCAACAGTCCGGTTCTGCAAAGACGAGTTTGTTGTGATTGAAATATGGCAAAGAACCGCTTCGCAACTGGAGGTGCAGGGTGAAGATGCCGAAGGTGTTGGGCTGCATGCCCATGCGGCGACGGAAGACCTTCTTCATCAGGGCACTCTCCCCTACCAGGGAACATGTTACGGCAGGATGGGCATTGCTGACGAAAAAACCGGCCTCGTAGGAAGTGCCGTCGGCACACAGGGCCTGAACAATCCGGCCATCCTCTTCCTTCAGGGAAACGACGTCCTTGTCTGTCAGCACCTCACCGCCATAAGCGCGTATCTGCTCTACCAGACATGACACCAACATATTGCCGTCGCCAGCCAAACGCCAACTGCTTTCTATGAAAGGCGCTATGCCATGCACATAGGTGAACAGGGGCAGCGTTTCCTTGCGCAGTTCCATCTTGCACGTAGCAGGAGCGGAAAGCACCTGCAGAAGCAGAGGGTCGGAAATGATTGAAGTCAGATATTCCCAGGCGTTGGTCTTCTGCATCCAAAGTTCGTCGGTACAGTCAAGGAGTTCGCCATACAGGTCCAGGCCTTTCTCCTCGTCGGGGAAATAACTCTTCATGGCATTGATGAAGCGCTTCTTGCCCTGAGGCCAACGGAATGTACGTCCGCCAATATGAATCTCCTCGAAACAATCTGCATCCATCTGCTTCCAGGGCAGAGTCATCAATCCAAGGCTTTCAAAGGCATCATACAACTGGCCGCCTTCTTCAAGTCCGCCAACATAATGCAGGCCTGTGTCGAACTTCAAGCGGCCGCGGCGGTAACTTTGCATACAGCCACCTGCCTGATGCTGACGCTCCAAGACAAGAACCTTCCGGCCCTCCTTGGCCATCATCAGTGCAACCTCAAGGCCACCGAGTCCGCTACCTATTATAATAATGTCTGACTTTGTCATCAACTTACTTTTGTTTTCTGTCGTGCATCCACTTGAATATGGCAGGCTGGCATACATAACTGAGCACCACGGCGCTGACCATGCCCACCAGAGTGGCAAAACCTACGCTCTGTATGGCAGGGTGCTTGGCAAAGAGCATGCTTGCCACGGTGACAATCAGGATGACCGCGCTGAAGACGATGGCGGTCTTGTGGAAACGAAGCATATCACTGCCGGCGCTGCCATTGTACCTGTCTGCAATCAAACCGTTCATGACGAAGATGCTGTAGTCCACACCAATGCCGAAGATGAATGTGGATATAATGATGTTTATCAGGTTGAACTGCATACCGAATATCGCCATTGCTCCCAACACGATAATCCAACTCAGCAGGATGGGCGCAAAACCCAAAATGGTATTGCGGAGGTTGAAGTGGAAGCTGACATGCAGCACGAAGAACACGAATACCATACTCATCCACTGCAGGACATTGAAATCGTTGTTCAATGCGCTCAGTGTGTCCTGTGTGTAATACGATGTGTTCATGACAAGCAGGTTGGGTTCCTTGGCAATGCTGTTGCAGATATTCAGGAAATCCTTGTTTTCAGACACACTGCCCTTTCCCTCGTACTGGACGCTGGTAATACAGAGATAGTCACCGTTCCAGGTCTCCTCCATCAAGGTGGAAAGATACCCCTCGGGGATGATGCCTGCCTCGTAAAGAGGTTCGGGTTCATAATCGGCGGTTGCCATGTCGAAGAACGGTTCAAAGCCTTCGGCATTAAGACCTGCCTTGGTGGCAGTCTTGGCTATCAGGGTGCGTACCTTGCCGAGGCGTTCTTCGTTCCAATATTCATGCCACGCATCTATTCTCTCCTGCTGTACATCCAACGGAATGAAGAACTTGTTGATAGGAGTGTATTTCTTTACGAGTCCGAGTTCTTGAAGCGAGTCGAGCTTGTACTCCAGCAAAGAGAAGTTCTCCAAGGCCTCCTCCATCGTCTTGCCCTGTGAGGCGAAGAAGGTGGAGTTATAACCGGTGGCCGTCTTGTCGTGATAAAGTTTGCTGGCATAGCTGACTTCCTTGTCGACATAGCCGAGATTGGCCATATCAGAGTCAAACAACGTTCCCTTATAAAGATATGCGGCAGTGCAGGTGATTGTAAATATCGCTATGATGGCAAGCAACCATTTCTTTTCGTGGAACCTGTATGCATTGAACTTATCAATCAGGGCAAAGGCCTTGCGGTTTATCTTGTTCTTCTCCATTTCCATCAGATGGGGAAGGTATACCAGCGAGAATACCGTAGTTCCGATAATGGCCAGGGCGGCAAACAGACCGAAGTCCTGCAAAAGGTCTGTCTTGACGAACAGCAGGCCGATGAACGAACCTATAGTTGTCACACATCCAAGAAGCACCGGCTTGGTCTCGTCGCGTAAAACCTGCTCCGCATTGCCTACATACTTGTAGTGCACCAATATGTGCAGCACATAACTCATGGCAACTCCAAGCACTATGGCTCCGATACCAAGTGCCATGAGCGAGAACTGGCCTTTGATGAAGTACATTACCGCCAATCCGAACAGCGTGCCGAAGGCTACCGGCAGGAACAGCAGGGGGATGGTGTTCCAGTTGCGCATGCAAAGGAACAGGAGCAGCAGCACTATGACTTCGCTCCATGCCACCGTACCTACCAAATCTCCCTTGATGGTGGTGGAATTGTAGTATCCGTTGGCCGGAGTGCCATAGTAGCAGATATGGACATTGGGATGGCGGGCGGAGAAATCCTTGATTTCCCCGTTGATGATGTCAAACATCTTGTTGCCCTGTCCCGTGTTGGTGGCAGAGAACTGTGGCGAGACGAATGCCAGGCACACCGTTGTATCGGGCACAAAGAAGTGGTTGTCTACGGTAGTAATACCTCCGACCTTATCGCCCATAACGCCCTTCATGGAACGTGCCAATACATTGCGCATTCCTATGGGGTCCATCTCGATAAGTTCGGGGAACATGCTGCCGAACTCGCTGTCGAAGTCCTCGGCATTCTGCTGCATCTGTTGCAACATGTGCTCTTCTGTAAGCAGAGTGTCAAAGGAAGAATATATGGATGCATCAATATATGCAGGAATGTTCTGGCTCAAATAGTCAATGGCTGTGGGCATGAGGTCGTCGTCCAACCTATAGAAGATGTCCGAAAACACCCTGTTGCTGTCCAGAGCCTCGTTCTGTGCTGTCAATGAGTCTACAAATTCATCGCAACATTCTATTATCTCTTCTGGTGTAGCGCCTTCCTTGCCTTCGAAAAGCAGGAAAGTCTTGTCCTTGATCCTTAAATTGGCAAAGGCCAACTTGGTCGTGCCGTCTTCATTCTTGGACGACGGCATCAGTTTGTTCAAATCCTCCTCCAGATGTATCTGGGCTGCAAACCAGCCACAGAACAAAAACAAGAGAAGCATCGAGCACCACATAATGGCCCGATGTTTCCTTAAATAGTGATATATCCTAACAAATAATCTTGTCATGCCTTATCCAATTGACCTTTCAAAATCATATAAGTCTGCCTGTCGTCTGCAATAGTTGCCTGCAACGCATACCCCTCACCTGATGGAGAAAGATTTACCTGCACGTCAACCTCCGGGCAAACCGTGGGTGTAGCCAAAGCCGTCAGACGGCATTGCTTGATTGTGGAGTACCGCAACTGCTCGCCACACAACAGGATTGCACATTCCTTGATGGTTTCTATGTTGCATACCCCCGGGCAAACAGGGTCTCCGGGGAAATGCCCGTCATAGACATTACATTCCGGAAGTATTGCCACACGATACTTTGCACTGAGACCTTCGCCCCGTTCTTCGGACAATACCCTGTAGAATTTGTTTTCTAACAGCATTTATATATTATATATATAATGTATGGTTTAGTATGTTCAATCCTCGCGGACAAAGATTTTCATCTGTGTCTCTGCTATTGTCTCCTCTCCGACAAAGGTTGTACCGTTGATGATGGTAACTCCGGCCACCGTTGCTCCCATGGTAATTGTCGTTTGGAGGTCATCGCCCAATCTGGGGCGGCGGTAAAGGCGGAAGTTCTTCACCTCGCCGATATATCCGACAGGAGGTTCCGTTGCACCTTCGGCCACAGCACGATACCCGGCAAATGCCGATGCACTCTGGGCAATATGCTCTATCACTCCAGGTTCCGCCATCTGTCCGTCCTCCTCGAGGAAGAAATTGTCTTCACGAACTGTCAGACGGCAAGTACACTCGTCGCCCACAACCTTCAGCAGCTCGTCCACCATCATGATGGGCGAGCGCTGGGGTATGAGTTCTTCAATCTTACTGATGGCTCTCGATGTAGTCATACAGGTCGTTGAATGTCTTTACACTGGGCAGGTCAGCAACAGGAATCTTAACCTTGAAGGTGTACTGAACAACGGCAACCAGGTCCACGAGACTCAGGCTGTCCAGCTGCAGGGTGTCATAGATTACTGCATCGGGGGTGATAACCTCCTGCTCTACCTCAAATTCCTCTGAAAGGGTTTCAATAACCTTCTCGATAATTTCTTCTCTTGTCATAATCAATTAAAATTGGTTATAATGTTAATAATTGGGGTTTGTCTCTTATTTATAGGTTCTTTACGATAAGGGTGCTGTTGGTACCGCCGAAACCGAAACTGTTGCTCAGGAACATGTCGAAATGCTTCTCTGTTGTCTCGGGGATGACATTCACGCATGCAGTCTCCTCGTCGGGTTCCTCAAAGTTGATGTTGCCGGCAATGAAGCCGTTCTTCATCATCAGCATACTGTAGATGCACTCTGCAGCACCTGCAGCCCACATCTCGTGTCCGGTCTGCGACTTGGTGGAAGTGACGGGAATGGCATAGTCGCCGAAAATCTGCTTGATGGCCATTGCCTCGCGTCCGTCGCCGGCATGTGTACTGGTGGCATGGGCATTGAGATAACCGATTTCCAGGGGATTGACACCGCCGTTGCGGATAGCCAGTTCCAATGAACGTGCAGGACCTGCCACATTGGGAGTGGAAATATGGTCACCGTTGCCGCTGAAGCCCCAACCGACGATTTCTGCAAGGATGGGAGCACCGCGCTTTACGGCATGTTCATAACTTTCCAGAATAATGGTAGCAGCACCGCCGCCAGGTACCAGACCGTCGCGGTTCTTGTCGAAGGGACGGCAAGCCTTGGTGGGTTCATCCTCGCGGGTAGAGAATGCCTGAATACCGTCGAAACTGGCCACACAGTACATGTTTGCCTCCTGAGCACCACCGGTGATGATGCAATCGGACAAACCGTTCTTGATGAGGAGATAGGCATTGCCTATGGCCAAAGAGGAACTTGCACATGCAGCACTGCTGGTGAGGTTGATGCCACGGAGACGGAACAGACATGCCAGGTTCATGGTAACGGTACTGTTCATGCTCTGGAAGATAGCACCGCTGCCACAGGCGCTGGTCTCCTTAAACTCGCGGAAACGGTCCAGGGCAACCATAGTGGCCTCGGCAACACTGTCGTTACCGTAAATGATACCCACCTCGTGAGAATCTATATAGTCCTGATCCAGGCGTGCATGCTCCAAAGCGTCCTTTGTGGCCATGTAGGCATACTGTGCCTCCTCGGGCATGAACTGGCGCATGGTACGGCTTACCAGTTTCTTCAAATCGGGTTTGGGCACGTCGGCACAGAGTCCGCTGCGGAAACCCATATCCTTTCTCTCCTGAGAGAATATGATACCACTCTTTCCATCATACAGGCTCTGGCGCACCTCGTCCAAGGTCTGACCCAAGCAAGACCAGATTCCCATACCTGTAATAACAACTCTATTTTCCATAATAGTCTTGTATTTAATGATTCTTCTTTCTCTCCTTTCTCCGTTTTGACTTTGTCAAATCTGCTCACGCCCGGCAATGTAGGGACGCTGCGTGCAGCGTCCGTTTTGTTTGTCGTCCGTTTTGTTTGTCGTTCTCGGACGCTGCACGCAGCGTCCCTACCATGCTTCAGCTCTCGCTTAATCGCAAAGTTCTCATTTCTCCGTTCTCATTTCACCCTTTCTCATTTCAGCCTTTCTCATTTCTCCCTATCTTCATGCCATAGCAGCGCCTGCGCTTGATGACTTCAGGATTCAGGGATTTCCACTGGCTGAGTTCCTTGACATTATCTTCCAGTTGGGGACCTGTTTCGGCATACTTGTAGCCCTTCTTGTTATAGATGGGAATCAGGTCATTGAAGATAAGGGCATTTACTCCCAAGCCCTGCATGTCCGGCCTCACGGCGATAAGCATCATGTTCACGGTATCCTCGTGCTTTATCTTCAGCGCCTTGAACATGTGCCACCAACCGACGGGGAACAACTTGCCCTTTGATTTCTGCAAGGCTCTGGACATACTGGCCATCGTCACGGCTGCGGCAACAAGTTCTCCCTTCTCGTTTTCCACCAGAGGAATCAAGTCCATATCTGCGATAGGAAGATACATCTTCAGGAAATAATCTATCTGATTGGGGGTGAAGGAACTGTATCCGAACAATGGGGCGTAAGCCTGGTTCATCAGTTCGAATACCCTGCGCCCTTCTCCGTTGTAGGCCTCCTGCAATGTTATCTTGCGCACCTTCAGGCCATACATCTCGCTGCTCAGCCTGGCCACACGGGCATATCTCGGAGGAACCTCCTTCGGCACCTCCACCCTTATCTGCAGCCAGTCCGTTATCTTGGAATATCCGTGCGCCTCCATGTGCCTGGGGTAATAGGGATAGTTGTATATGTCTATCATGGACCCCAAGCGGTCAAAGTCCTCAACGAGCATACCCTCCTTGTCAAAATCTGTAATGCCCAGCGGACCCTGTATCTCTGTCATGCCCCGTTCTCTGCCCCACTCCACTACCGTATCGAGCAAGGCCTTGCTTACCTCGGTGTCGTCAATGAAATCTATGTAACCGAAACGTACTACGGAAGCATTCCACTTCCTGTTGGCTCTGGTGTTTATAATGCCGGCAATGCGTCCTACAACCTCGCCGTCCCTTTCCGCTATGAAAGCCTGAACCTCGGTAAACGACAGGCCGTGATTCTTTTCGGGATTGAAACTGTCACGGACATCATTGGCCATCTCCGGCACGAACTGTCCGTTGCCGGCATACAAATCAAGAGGGAATTTAATAAAAGCATCCAAATCCTTCTTCGTCGAAACCTTTATGACATTGATTTTTCCCATCTCTTTCACCGTTAGCACTGCTTGCTTTTGACTACAATCCTAAAATAATTATAATAGCACTTACGGGTACAAAGTTACAAAAATTATAAAAGATAGGCAACTACTTATGTTCCATTTGTTACTTATGTAACTTAAAATCAAGAAATATAGAACATTCATCCTGTCCTATAATATCACAACCCTATAAGATTCGTGATTTATTTGTTCATGATAACAGCAACTGTTCTTGCATCTACAACAAACACAAATCGGTCAATAGACTATTCGCGCCAATGAAACCTTCTTTTTGTCTGCTTCGCCGTTTCTCGGTTACAATGCCCCCCATTGCGCCCTCGAAGCGGCAAAACGCCTGTACAAAGAGCAGTGACTTTGGAATAAAAGAACTGACCGGTTTCAGAATGGCAAGCCTACAGCAAAATGGAATGTAAAATCGCGATTGAAATTGGGATAAATCAAGGGATAGTGGAGTCTGCTATCCTTATATGCAGGATTTATCGCCTTCATGCCTGCATCAAAACGCAGGAGGAAATAATTGAGGTTCAACCTAATACCAAGTCCATAGGCTACCGCTATCTGTTCCCAGCATGTATCCCACCTGAACTGACCGCCAGGCTGGTCCTTGTAGTCACGTAATGTCCATATGTTACCGGCATCCACAAACACGGCTCCATCAAACTTCCAGAAAAGATGTACACGAAACTCTGCACTCATATCCAGTTTGACATCGCCTGTTTGATTGATAAAGTCTATGTTGCCATCGTTTCCCACAAAAGAACCTGGTCCAAGACTGCGCACACTCCATCCACGCACGCTATTGGCACCGCCGCTGAAATATCGCTTTTCATATGGAAGAATGTCGCTATTTCCATAAGGACAAGCCACTCCAAGAGCAAAATGCAAAGCAAGACTGGTACGGTTGGAGAAGCGTATACTTTTACTGATATCAAAATCGAACTTGGCATATTGAGCATAAGCAATATTGAACAGAGTACGCTGACCGTCTTCATTAACCTTAGTGTCTGCCAAATTGCATATGCCGTGAAGCAAATTACCGGCTGTCTCCACACCTATACGCAGTGTGTATGCATCCTTGCCGTAAATTCCCATAGGTGTGGCAAGACCTGCACTTGAATACTGATAAAGATATCCCAGTTTTACAATGAACAGATTCTTGTAGTTATAGGCTATAATAGCATTGCGATTTTCCGGATCCTTAATATAGGCATCATAAAACGTCTCACTGATCCATGGCATAAAGACATAGTTAATATCCAACAAATCAAAGCGATGCTGCTGCTTTACATTAGCATTGTTCCATCTGTATTTCCATGAAGCCGTGAGAACACGACGGTGGAATTCGGGACGGTCCTGACTTGCAAACATAAGATTGAATTCAGTGTTCGCCTTGGCCCTGCGACGAAAATCACGACTGACAAAAGGAAATATAAAGTCCGGGAACTGCAGTCCTGTCTCAATACTATATTCAAAATAGTTCTGATCGGCATATCCCTTCAGTCCTCTGATAGCCTCGAACGCAGTGCGGAATTTAAGAGAGAAAATCTCAGAACCATGAAAAACGTTTCTGTTTTGGTATGTGAAATTGGCGGCCGCACCCAAATCTCCGGCCGTATTCGTGCCGTCCAACCCTAACTGGATGCTGTTCAGGCGGGCAGGAGTGACAACAATATTGGCATCCAACAACGAACTGTCACGTTTATTGGGTTCCAGACGTACATTGGTGGAAGCCACTGCTCCAAGACGGTTCAAACGGGCATAGGTGTCGCTCAAGTTGGAGTCTCTGTACATATCGCCAGGTACAAGGCTGTTGGACCTCTTCAAGACGTTTGTCCTCAACCAAATAGGAGAGCCTGTACTCCTGTCGTATGAATACTTCACGTCTCCAATACGATACTTCTTGTGCGGACTATGACTGTTATCCGTTGGGTCTATATGCTCACTGACAATCATTTTCAGGCGAACAAGTGTCGAACCTTTGACCGTATCGACTTCATAGCGTATGAAATCGCGGTTGAAGGCATAATAGCCATTCTCTGTCAGGTAGTTGGTAATACGGGAACGTTCCTCATTAAGGAGATTGGCATCAAAAGGCATCCCCTTCTTCAAATAAGTGCCATCGGCTATGCCTTCCATTTCACGGGCAATGGAGGAATCCTTAACATGCACTTCGATATTATCCACATAATACTTATCACCTGGATGCACGTCATAACGGACACTTACCTTATGCTTCCGATATTCCTCGTGGGTGGAGACATCGGCATGCAGGTAGCCCATATTGAACAGAGCATCGTTTATACGCTGCCTGCTGCGCTCCGACAACAACGTATCGTACACCACGGGAGCCTCGCCCATCTTGCGTATAAACCTGTTGAAAGCGCTGTTGCTGTTAGGATTGGACATCAGATAAATGCCCAACGGAAGCTTTACCAAAGAAACCAACTTCGTATTTGGCTGCTGGCGGACATATCCGGAAAGCATAGAGACACTTATGTCGGTAGTGTCTACAGATATGCTGACCTTATCCAGAAGGAACTCTCCCTCTGACAGATATTTCCTGCTACTGCAAGAGCACAATAGCACAAGGAACCCCAAAAGGGTCCCTAAGCGCAATAAGCCGAAATATGGTCTCCTGTTACTCCTCGCCATCGTCTATGGACAGACCGGCAAACTCATCATCGTCCTGGTCCTCATGACCCTTCACACCCTCTGATATGCTGCTATAATACATTTCATCCATCATGCCGTCATCAGGGGTGTTATCCATATCGTCGTCATCATTAGCCTGTTCGTTATCCTCTGGAAGATCCTCATCGTCATCCAAAAGCATCTTACTGGAGGATTTGCGGAGATTACCCTCCTCATCATACTTATCCTCATTCAGGCGTACCTTGGCCATAGGCTCCTTCTTCTTGGCAAAGATAGCCTCAACCCATGTGCCCTTGGCAATTTCCAAGACCTCAAAGCCCTGTGCAACTTTCTTTTCCAATGTACCGCCAGCAGCATGGATGCGACTTGCCGGCAATGTTGTGGTACTAATATCAAAACCGCTCAGTATGATGTCTTTCAGACTGAGTGCGATGCTGTCCCAACCACCACCGAAATTGCGGTCGATAAGTTCCAGCAGTGTTGCTGCAGTAATGTGGCGAATGTTTTCATAACTAAGGTCAGTCAGACGTGTTATATACTTCTTGCGTACAGCAACCCATCCTCTATTCTCATTACAATGCTGGAATGTAGCCCATTCGCCATTCTCGTATTTTGCCCTTTCGCGTGGATCTGACGGATTATAGTGAACGACATCAAAACTCAGACGGATAATGTTGAGCAGTTTATCCTCGCTGGTAGCGAAACTGCCCTCGTTCTTCTCCTCATTCCATGCCTTCTGTATGTCCTGTTCTGTCAGTTTCCATACATTGGTTGAATTCAAATCAAGAATACTTTCTATCAATGCTTCTTGTTTCATTTGTACTTATCTTAACTGATTTGTTATGTTAGCTATAAAAATTCTCTCGCTTCATCAAACGGGCACACCAACTCAGGACATCTGCCGGTAGTCCTTTGCCAGACCGCCTTCGCTGGTTTCCTTGTAGAGACTGGGCAGGTCGTGACCTGTCTGTTTCATCACGTCTACCACCTTGTCAAACGACACGCGGTGTACTCCATCGGTGAAACTGCTGTAGATGTTTGCATCCAAAGCACGTGCGGCGGCATAGGCATTACGTTCGATACAAGGTATCTGCACAAGGCCGCAAACCGGGTCGCAAGTCATGCCCAGATGATGTTCCAAACCCATTTCCGCAGCATACTCTATCTGTGCTGGTGAACCGCCAAAGAGCTGGTTTGCCGCTGCGGAAGCCATGGCACACGCCACACCTACCTCGCCCTGACAGCCTACCTCTGCACCGGAAATGGAGGCATTCGTCTTGACTACATTACCGAAAAGTGCGGCAGTGGCAAGAGCCTTAAGGATACGCTGCTCGGAAAAGTCACGACTCTTCCACAGGTGATACAGGACGCCAGGTACCACACCACACGAACCACACGTAGGTGCCGTAACTATCTTGCCTCCGGAGGCGTTCTCCTCGCTGACAGCCAAAGCATACGAGAATACAAGTCCACGTGTACGAAGATTAGCGTTGTATCCGGTAGCCTTGACGTGATACGAGTATGCCTTGCGACGAAGATTCAAGGGACCGGGCAAGACACCTTCTGCATCAAGACCGCGTTCTACGGCATCGCGCATGGTATGCCATACTTCACGCAGGTAGTCCCATATGCCGGGCCCTTCACATTCCTCCACATATTCCCAATAGCCTTTGCCAGACCATTCGCAATACTGAAGGATCTCTGTCATGGTATTCATTGCATAGATTTCAGGCAGTTCAATGCTGCTTTGCCCTTCCTCCGCCAATGCGCCTCCACCTATGCTGAACACAGTCCATGCATCAGAGAAACCAGCCTCATCAGAAGTGGTTTTGCACTCAAACTTCATGCCGTTAGGATGAAAGTCAAGAAAATCCTTTGACCATATTATTTCCGTCCTGTCATTGCCCAACACATCCAATATGGCATGGTCTGTCATGTGTCCCTTGCCTGTTGCGGAAAGGGAACCGTAGAGGGTAACACGGAAAGCGGCAGCCTCCGGGTGCTTCTCCAAATACAGTTCTGCGGCCTTTCTTGGTCCCATAGTGTGGCTGCTGGAAGGGCCGATACCGATACGGTATATTTCTCTAATGCTTTTCATAGTTATTTCCTGTATAGATGAATCGTGTGATATTTAAGGTCTCCACCTGCCTGTCCCGAATTGGCAGAGCCGCCGTTCATGGGATGGAAATTGGCAAGATCTGTGAAGATGCTGCCGATATATGGTTCTTCATGAGAGGTCTGATCGCTATAGTCAACCATAGAGTTCTGGTTACCGAACGCCTTGAAGTAGAACTGACATGCCACTTCCACCTTGAAATAATCATAAGGCTGATCAATGGAAGGCAATGCAAAAGTTGCATAGGGGTCCTCCCATCCTGTGTACGAACTATTTGCCAGTGACGTTACCGGTTTGTCCAATGTTCCGGATATGACATCACCCTTTTCTGGGGATATTGTATAGCGCACATAGATGTTTCCGGAAATCTGACCGATGTTTGCGCCCTTATTTTTCCTTACGGCATATACCTTTATCTCATCTCCCGGCTCCACTGGACCGCGTTCGATCTGTTCGTTTTCACCAGTCTGTCCGTCAGGTACTGCTTTCTTGACTACATAATTAAAACCCTTCCAACTTGGAGGGGTAACCTCAGGACCGTCATTATTTTCAGAGCACCCTGCAAAAACGAAGGTAAGCAGAGAAACAAGCAGGATTATTATCTTATTTTTCATAATAGGTTGTATTGTTATTTGTTTAAGTTTGCATTATCCCCACACGTTTCAATATATGAAACTGTCCAGGAAAGAATTTGTCTCGTTATTCATAAAGGCAGTCAGTTCCTGATTTAGGCGCTGTACGGGCAAGCCCATGACATTGTAATAAGAGCCGTTGATCTTTGTTACGCCTACATAGCCTATCCATTCCTGTATACCGTAAGCACCGGCCTTGTCAAAGGGAGCGTAGTTATCAACGTAATGCTTTATCTGCTCTTCTGCGAGTTGTGCGAATGTAACCTCGGTAACGCAAGAGAAAGTGTGCGAACGGTCAATGGTTCGCAGGGTTACTCCGGTTATCACCTGATGCGTCTTGCCGGAAAGCTTGCGCAACATTGCACAGGCATCCTTTGCATTGGCAGGCTTGCCCAAAACCTCTCCATCAAGATACACGATGGTATCGGCCGTAATCAACAACTCATCATCGGCAAGAGCGTATGCCATAGCCTTCTGACTGGATATGTGCTCAGGTATGCCTGTCATAGTAAGTCCTTGAGGATAACTCTCCTCTATCCCATCCAATGTCCTGACTTCAAAATCCACCTCCAGTGCGCCAAGGAGTTCCCTGCGACGGGGGGAGTTAGATGCAAGTACTATCTTCATATTATATCTTGTTCTCGTATGTTTGTTTCATCCTTTTACCATCCGAAAGCCATGCGGTCGGCCATCCATTTCCCTTGGGCTTTCAGGACTTGTTCTATCACGTCCCTGCCACATCCCATTCCTCCGGGACAATGGCTTATATAAAGCGATATTTCGCGTATCTCCGGTGCGGCATCCTTGGGACAGCAGGGGCATCCGCATCGCTTCATCACCTCGTAATCCGGTATGTCGTCGCCCATGTACAGGACATTCTCGTCCTTCAGCCCGTATTTCCCCAGAAGTGCCTCATAGGTTTCTATCTTCATGCTGCAGCCCAGGTGGACATCCTGGCACCCCAGACCCTCGTACCTGCGCCTTACGGCCTCGTGCCTGCCGCCTGTTATTATGGCTATCGGCAACCCCTGCTTCAAAGCCAATTGAATGGCATAACCGTCCTTGACGTTGGCACTGCGTATGGGCTGTCCGTCTTCGTCGACCGGTATGGTAGAGGCGCTCAGCACGCCATCTACGTCAAAGGCCAGAAGTTTGATTTTACTTAGGTCGTAGTTTATCATTACTTACATTTCTTCCTTGTATGCGTAACGCGTATCGATTCGCTAAGCAGGCGGTAAATCTCCCTATGCCTCGGATCGTGCAGCATGGCCATGTGCCATTGCATGACATTCTCGTCCCATCGCAATGCAGGTCCTGTCTGCGCCTCGTGCGGTGTCATCGTATGTATCTTGGCAAAGGTTTCCTCTATCAAGGGAAACAGTATCTTGAAGGGTATGCCTTGCTCTGCCATAACGTCATGGGACAATTCAAACAGGTGGTTCACGAAGTTGCAACACAGCACCGCTGCAAGGTGCAGGGTCTTGCGCTGCCCGCTGCTCATAGGCATCTGCGTATCGGATATTGAAGCGGCCAGACGGCTCAAGGTATTCATGTCTTCCTCCGACGATGCTTCAAGGAAAAGCGGAATATGCCTGAAATCCACGGCCCTCTCCATGGAGAAGGTCTGCATAGGATACATCACTCCACGGTGCTCCGAAGGTATGGCATCGATGGAAACGCTTCCCGATGTATGCAGAATCAGGGCATTGCTGTTGGCAAACTCCGATGCCACACGGGCTATGGCGTCATCCTTTATGGACAATATCACCACCTCTGCATCGGCGGGGACTGCCTGGATGCGTTTCCTGCCTCCGCACATTACAATATCATGCCCTGCGGAAGCCAGTGCCTGAGTAAGATGGGTGGCTACCCTGCCCTTTCCTATTATTGCTATCTTCATCCCGTACTACGTTCTGCCTGGGGGTTACAGGCGTATCACCTTTTCCTGCTTCAGGGCTTCTATCCTTTCCATGTTCTGTCCCTTGCGCTCCATGCCCTTATGCCCCAAGGCAATCAGGCAAACAATGCGTTTTTCATCTGGCAAGGAAAGTATTTCGCGCACTATTCCCTCGCTGTCCCGTCCCTCAGCATCCTTTCTTTCGCGTACCTGCACCCAACATGCTCCCAACCCGAGGTCTTCCGCCTGGTACAGCACGGACATAGCGGCAGTGGAGGCATCCTCAATCCACACATCGCTGATTTCCGGTTCTGCCATTACCACTATGGCACACACCGATTCCGCCACAAACTGGCTGCCCATGGCCTTGCATTGGGACAGGAGGGCAAGCAGTTCCGGATTCTCGACCACACAAAACGAATAACTGTGGAGTCCCTTGCTGGTAGGTGCCATCAGGGCAGCATCCAACAAGGTCTGTATTTCTTCCTCGCCCAACTTCTCCTGAGTGAATTTCCTGTGCGAACGGCGATTTTTGGCCAATTCAGAAAAATGTTCCATTCTTTATATGTATATTTGCGGACAAAGATACGAATAAACGAGAGAAAAACCAAAAATCTTTTGCATTTTCCGAGTGAGAGAATCCCAGACTATACTGTCAGAGAAAAAAATATGCCGTTGCGAACAAGAAACGCGGCTATTTTTACGTTATAAAAGCATGAAACGGATATTACTATACTTCATAATTCTTTTATTTCCCTTTGTCGCCCATGCTGCCGACTCGACCAAAGTAAACCTGAAAGGACGGGTCATTGACGAAAAGAACGAACCCGTAAGCCTGTGCATTATCAAGGTGGAGGGCCAGGCGGCCGGCACTACTGCCGATTTGGACGGCAAATACAGCCTCACCTTCAATACCGCTGACTCTGTGGTGATTTCCTACAGGATGATGGGTTACCGCACCAGGCAGAGAGTGCTGAGGAATCCCAAAGGACAGCTGACCCTGAACATAGTAATGTACGACAATTCCGTGGACATGGGCGAGGTGGAGATAAAGGAACTGCGCAGACAGATGGGACAGACGCAGGAACTTAACACCGAGGAAATCAAGCGCATGCCCAGCACCACAGGAAATGCAGTGGAAGACCTTGTTGCCACACAGGCCGGAGTGTCCCAGCACAACGAACTGTCGTCTCAATACAACGTGCGTGGCGGTTCGTTCGACGAGAACTGTGTGTACATAAATGGCGGAGAGGTGTACCGACCTCTGCTTATCCGTAGCGGAGAACAGGAGGGACTGTCTGTCATCAACCCTTTCATGGTGGACAAGATACGTTTCAGTTCAGGCGGATTTGAAGCAAAATATACTGACAAGATGTCTTCTGTTCTGGACATAGAATACCGCAAACCCACCAAATGGGAAGGCGACCTTTCCGCATCGCTGCTTGGAGCCTCGGCCTACATGGGATGGGGAAACAAAAAAGTATCCTTTTCCCATAGTCTGCGCTACAAGACCAACTCCTACATGCTGGGGGCTTTGGAAACAGAAGCGGAATACTCGCCAAACTTCGTTGACTACCAGGCATTCATGTCTTGGACTCCGGCCAAGGACTGGACTGTGGACGTAATAGGCTACATCTCGCACAACAACTACAAGTTTACCCCTGCCACACGCGAAACGAGTTTCGGCACCATGGAGAACATACACAACTTCAAGGTGTATTTCGACGGTTGGGAACAGGACCTGTTCCAGACATTCTATGGCACGGCACGTGTAAAAAGAAAAATCGGCAAGAACCACTCTATCTCACTCAACTACACCGCCTTTAGCACACGGGAGAGGGAAACATACGACATACAGGGACAATACTGGCTTTCCAACACCAGCACCGCCACAGAACTTGCCGTGGGCACATACATGGAGCATGCCAGAAACATGCTCAACAGCAGTCAGCACAGCCTGAAACTGGCGTACGAATACAAGCACAAGGGACACCATCTTGAAGCGGGATTAGGTTTCAGACACGAAAGCGTAAGAGAGCGTTCGCGCGAATGGGAATACCGCGACAGTTCCGGTTATTCCATGCCACACAACCCCGAAGCACTGGAAATAATCTACAACCTGCGAAGCGAAAACAGCATATCATCCAACCACCTGGAAATGTGTGCCCAGGACACATGGAGACGGGAAACCGCCAAGGGCATCTTCAGCCTTAACTATGGTCTGCGATTGTCCTATTGGTCGTGGAACGGAGAATGGCTCTGCTCACCTCGTGCAAGCCTGACATTCGTACCAAAAAATCACGACAACATGAC
Organism: Bacteroidaceae bacterium; assembly: GCA_017503065.1. The sequence goes on from JAFVTT010000018.1 coordinate 23,047, forward strand.
ATTGCGTCTGGCAACGGGTCTCTACTACCAGCGACCATTCTACAAAGAGTTGCGAGATACCGTAAGCAACGGCGCCACCACCATCGTACAGTTGAACAAAGGCATCCAGTCACAACGCTCTTTCCAGATAATTGCCGGCTACGAATATCGCTTCAAACTGGGCAAGCGTCCTTTCCTTTTCTCCACGGAACTGTATTACAAGGCACAGGACCGCCTGAACCCCTATACGGTAGACAACACAAAGATTGTCTACTACGGACGCAACTGCGCCACAGGCAACGTGATGGGCGTGGACTTCAAACTATACGGAGAGTTCGTGCCGGGCACTGACTCGTGGCTTACCTTTTCTTTAATGCGCGCACGCATGAACCTCAACGGGAAAAGCATACCGCAACCTACCGACCAGACATGGTCGCTGAACATGTTCTTCTCCGACTATTTCCCCAACACCACACGATGGAAGATGAACCTCAAGGCCTGCTTTGCAGGAGGCTTGCCCTTCGGTGCACCACACACGGGACTGGAGGAGCACGTCTATCGCTCCTCTGCGTACAAACGTGTGGACGTTGGCCTGAACTTCCGTGCCCTCGACAACGAAGACCGCCACCTTCGCAAGAACCCGATACGCAACATCTGGTTAGGACTGGACTGCCTGAACATCTTCGGTTTCGACAACGTGAGCGGATACTACTGGGTGACAGACGTGAAGAACGACCAGTATGCGGTGCCCAACTACCTGACCGGCCGCATGGTGAACTTCCGGGTAAACGTAGAGTTCTAAAGGGGGAACACATTGGCGCTACACGGCATGCCACAACAGTCCTCCCTTTCGTCCTCGGTGACGGTAAACTTCACCGCCCTCGATGATAAGATTCACCGCCACTAATGATTCGTTTTACCGCCACCGATGACGAAACGACGTCTTCATTGGGCCAATGCAAATCTTTGGGAAATGCCGACCGCTACGTTCCGGGAAAACACCGCCTATGCCTACATGCAAGCAATGACACATTAACAAATATATACCCCTGAAAGCATTTGCACTTCCAGGGGCATATCATTTCCGAATCCGGGACCAGGCAAATGGTCCAAGACCTGAAGCATTAAGAATCCACGTTTTTGCAGTATAATACTAGTGCCCCCTGTTCTTGGAATGCTTTTTGATGAGATTGTAAGCCTGGTACAATCCCAACTCTCCTGCCCTGGAAAGATCGGCAAGACCTTCCTCTGTTTTACCTAAAAGAATATATGCCACACCACGATTGTAATATGCTTCCGGCATATCAGCATCTCTGGCTATCGTCTCGGAATATGCGTCTACGGCTGTGCCATAATCCTTTAGTTTCATACAGGTATTGCCCAAATTATAGGAAGCGTATGGGAAATCCGGCAGAGACGCAGCGCAATACTTCAAATCCTGCAGTATCTCAAGGTAACGGAGACGCTGTTCGCTCTCATTCATAGGCTGGGCCTCTATTTGCGAAGTACGCACCTGTGCACGGAGGAAATGATACAGAGGACTGACATTGGGAACTGACACTATGATAGAATCCAAGACAGACATTGAGGACTCGAAATCGCGCACTATATAATGATCGAGAACAAGCTGGCAGTCATGACCAAGAACAATATCACTGACTATACGCTCCTGATGCAATGCAATATGAGTACTGTCCAAAGAGAACTCTTCACTGCAAACCAACAACGGTTGTTCAAGTTTGTTAGTCTTGGAGAATTCTTCCACACTCTTGCTATAAGGCTGGTAGCGACGTGTAGGATGATCCTTGCGATAAAAGCCCAGTACATACATGGGCAGTGGTTTGAGGTCGGTTTGCCTGTTCTGGACCCTTCCGCGGAACTCGCTGGCATACTTGTCTATATCCGTCTGCTCCTCATCAACAACAAGTTTGTTGTAATCTTCTATGTTACGCTCTTCCTTTTTTCGTGTTGTCTTTTGAACCTTATATGTTCCTGCACGGACCTCCATCTCTGCCTTAAGCACACGAAACTCATCACGTTCCGCACCATAAACATCTCCTATCTTGCGTAGAATGGAGGCACGCTGGCGATAGCCTGTCCAGAATTGCGGATAAGCATCTATTACCGTACTGATATCACGTATAGCGCCACGATAGTCGCCGGTTCTGTCCAGGAGCACCGCCCTATTATACAAGGCAATCATATTGTCGGGCTCCAGTTGCAGGACATAATTGAAATCATCTATCGCACGATTATCGTCTCCAACCTGAGCACGCAACAATCCACGGTTGTAATGAGCGACATAGTTACCTGCATCAATCTCTATGGCCTGGTCATAGTCAGACATTGCGCCACGGATGTTATTCTGCTGGAAACGGGCCAATGCCCTGTTAACATACAAAACTGGTATACGCGGCTTCTGCATTATAGCCCTGTCGAGAGCCATCTCGGCATCCTTGTACTCTTCACGCTTTGCAAGCATGGCAGCCTTCATACTCCATGCCCCTCCGTCATAGTTGTCCAACACGAGGGCGCTATCCACCCATTCCTCGGCAAGCAGCGTATCCTTCAATGCCAATGAAACCTGAGCTTTCATGGTGCATTGCACCGACTCTCGGGGCCACAACGCCATCATGCTATCCAAAGCCGAATCCGCACGCTCATACTGCTCCAGTTCCATATAGCATAACACCATATTGTGCCAGTTGTTCCTCTCCATCGGATTCTGGTGGAGAGCGGCATGATAGTCCTCAACAGCCAAGTCATACCGTTCCATGTTCACACGGCAAAGACCACGCAGAGTATAATACTGTGCATTATAGGGACGTCTGTCCAATGCCAAAGAGCAATCCGCCTCCGCACCGGCATAGTCTTCAAGATAGAACTTGGCCAAACCGCGATAGAAATACGGCTCGGCAAGATAGGGTTTGGCCGAGATAACTGAATTGAAGCGCTGAATTGCCAGGACATAATCCTCGTAATACAAGGCATTACGCCCCATGAGCATCACCCTATTGGCATTGATTTGGGCAAAACAATGCAAATGGAGGATTACCAGAAACAGCAAAAACGACACCAGACGCTTCATCTACATCATATCAGTTTAACCCAAATCGGTCATTAGCGTTATGATGATAATCGCTTTGTTTTTGAACAGATGTTTTGTCGCTTTGAGGGCGCAATGGGGTTCCATTGTAACCGAGAAGCGACGAAACAGATGACAAAAAGATAGCGTCATTAGCG
>JAFVTT010000019.1 GCA_017503065.1 Bacteroidaceae bacterium
ACACTGCTGTGCCGTCTCGTCCATGTCCATGAAACCTCCGGGCAATGCCCAATGGCCGCGGAACGGTTCGCCGCCACGCTGGATGAGCAGTACCCGTGGGCGCTCCTCTCTGGTGATGACTATGCAATCCGCCGTTACGGCAGGACGTGGGTATTCGTATGTGTATGGCATAGGATTTTATTGAACGGAAAAAAGACCCACCCCCGGCCCTCCCTATGAGGGAGGGAGAGTGGAGCAGTGTGAGGGAACTCCCTCCATTATAGGGAGGGATGGGGTGGGTCCACCCTTTCAAAGTCCAGGCACACCCTCTGTACGGCAAAGGGTTTTACCCTCTCCTCTGCCACTTTCACGTGGGCAGGGTGTACGGCATAGGCCTTCAGTGCTTCCTCGCTCTCCAGGGTGCTGTCCAGCATCAGGTCGGCATTGGACGAGGCAAGACGGCCGTGTATGTGTACCGTTGCTTCCACCAAACCCGGCACCACGCCCACCAGCGCTTCCAGGTCCTGCTTTATGGCAGCCTTCACATTCTCTTTCTCCTCTTCGGACAACTCGGGGTTGAGCGTCCATAGTATGATGTGCTTTATCATAGGTAGTTGATGTTATAAGTATTTCTTCCTGTCTACAAAAATACGACATTACTTTAATATATCCTCTTTCTTGGTACATCAAAATGAAATTCTCGAGAAAGAAAGGTTCGTTCATCGTGTAGTGTGGAATGATTCTCCCCGAGCATTGGACTTTGTTGCCCTATCAACAGAGTCCTGTTGCCACGACAACAGCGTACTGTTGATAGGGCAACAAAAGTTTGCCGTCGGGGAGGCTCATAGCAATTCTTTGCTTAGGAATGAAGCTATGTCCTCTGCTTCGGGCATTTGAAGTGTTTGACGGATAGTGCTCTTGCGTTGATAAATCGTACGAACTGATTGCTGTGTTACAACACCAATTTCCTTAGTCGTGAAATTTGCCTTTAAGAGGATACATAATCGTATCTCCTTTTCATTAAGAACCGTACCATATTTTTTGATTAGTGAAGTATAGAAACCATTGTAAATATAATCAATTATCTGAAAAAGGTCATTCCAATTCAATAATGTATCCACATCCACTTCTTTGCTCGTAATTTCTTTCATTTTTTTGAGCAATTTCAGATTGGCAGATGTTGGGTTTGATGTAGCTATTTTTATTACCCCTAACTGCTGTAACAGGATTTTTTTGAAGAAGCGGTCATCTTTATTACTATCACCTGATTCCGATGATTCAGATAAGAGTTTTCGTAGTGCGTCTATTTCTTCTTCCTTTTCTAAAAACTTGTTTTTCCTATTCCGTAGCCATAATAGCAAACTGGCAATCGTAAGAGTCAAAATAAATGTTATAACCAAGAATAGCATTTGATCCTTTTGCCGTTGAATTGTTATCTGCATATTTTGTTCTGTAAGATTCCTGTTAGCTTCTCTCTTGGCCTCGGTAATATTTCGGTTCTTGGATGCATTTCCTTGCAATGTATTTCCAAAATGCGCCCACTCCATTACACTGATATGATTGTTTTTGGCATAGTCAAGGATGCTTTTCAACTGTTGCATATAAGTAGATATTGCCAAATTGCTGTAGAAATATTCATCTGCATTCTCCTCAGCAGAATTTATGTGTTGCTCGGCTTTATTGAAACGGCCTAACAATATGTTATATCGAGCAAGAGACAAATATGCTTTAGCAACATACCAGTTGTCCTTTCCTATGAAATAATTCAAGACTTGTGTCTGAAGTTCAATGGCTCTTTCTTGCTTACCATACTCACTAAGAGCATCAGCATGATTTGGAAGCGTTTTCTCAAAATACAAAACAGAATCTGCCGGAGTTTTAATATATTTGGGTAATTCGTCATATAAGTGTTCGCATTCTTCATGATTCCCAAGAAAGAAGTTTAGTACTGCCATCCTATGATAATTCTGAAATGTTCGTTCTGCTTCATCTTCCATAATTCTGTTTAGATAAGCATATGATGTCTTATAATTATTGTCTTTATAAGCCAAATCAAGCAAAGCATATAAAGCATCTTTATATGTGTTGGCTAAAGGTTCCAATAAATTATATGATTTTTCCGTTTCATTATTCCACCAATAATGATATGCTGTTAGAATGGTTGCTTGCAATAATCTTGTGGAATCTGTAGGCTCTAATGTTTGGTAATGTTTTAATGCCTCACAGAGCAGGATTTCTTCACTTAGTGATTCACCTTGGTGATGACGGACTTCTGCCACATCCAATATCCGCTCGTAGTTGATGTCGGTTTGACGGTTTGTGCAGCCAGTTAAGATTATAATGAATATGAATATTTGTATTCGCATAAAGCTTCTTTTTTTGCAAAGGTACGACTATTTTTCGTTACTTAATCCGTTTGCACCCCTGATATAAAGTCCCAGAAGTGGTGATATAAACTTTTATATTTAAGCGCTGCTGATTATTAATAATTTATGGTCGTATCTGCATAGTAGAATACTTTTAGATATAAACGACCTATAACCACATTAATATGTAATTTTGTGGTGCAAATGTGCTTGCTAATAATTTAAGTGAATATTATAGATGTTAAGTGGTAAAATGGAATTCTATGAGGATTAATGTGGTATTTTTAATGCTCTGTTTTGGAACTCTCGGACAATTATGTGCCCAAAGTTTCAAAGGAAGAGTTCTGGATAAAGAGAACAATCCCATTGCTGGAGTATTTTGTGTTCTTATAGGACAATCTGATTCTGCTTATATAGTGGGAGCAACTACAAATTCGGATGGTTATTTCGAACTTAAAGTGAATGAAGATAGAGAATGTATACTTCAAATGTCTTTTATTGGGTTTGAAAAGATTTCCATAGTATGCCGACCTGGCAATCTTGGTGATTTTATTCTCAATGAAAATGCTGGATTATTAGAAGAAGTAGTTGTTAAAGGAGATTCCAGACATAAGGATGCGATAAAAGAAACATTCTTTCTTACCGATTCTTTGAGGAATAGTTCAAAGAATTCTTTTCAGTTATTGGACAAACTGCCAGGAATTAGTGTAGATTGGGCATCTGATGCGGTAAAGATTGGTGAATATCGAGATGTGCCAATAATGCTTAATGGAAGAGAAGTAGGAAAAGAGTTGGTACAGAATCTAAATCCCCAACGAATAAAGAAGATTGAATTATTGCGATTCCCTAAAGGGAAATATGGCGATATGCCTATTGTGCTGAACTATATTACATACGACAACTATTTAGGTTATGATTTGGGTGTTCAGTCCAAAGGGCTTGTATCTTTTCGTACTCCCAATTCTCATAGTGAGAATATAGGGGCAAACTTTATTTACACATTGGACAAATGGAATATCTATAGCGATTTCAATGTGTCTAATAAGAAAATGTATAGTGCAACATCATATAGTTATCTATACAAGAACGAAGTAGCAGAAGCCACTGCAATGGAAGACTTTCGTCACCCGAACAACAATAATACGAACAAAAGTTTCAATGTGAGCCTTGGTGCAGATTATAAGATTGCCACCAAACATACAATTTCTATTCAATCATGGCTTGATGGAGGAAAATACGATAGTTTCGAGAGTTATCAGACACCTGAAAATATGCTGTTATCAGAAAATAGCAATAATTATCGTAATATCAACTCAACAAGTGGTCTGTTCTATAGAGGTGATATAACAGATAGATTCATTATTACAAGCGATCTCACATATAACTACTACAATGTTAACGAAAACAGAGCTTATGAAAATGTAGATAAACTTACCCAATTAGATTATTCAGGAAGAAAAGATTATTGGAGATATAATGCCAACGCTTACAATATTTGGAATAATATCCTTACAAGTAACGTTGGATATACTTATACAGACAAATCTTATATAAATAAGGACACCAATACAGACAAAGAATTATTCCGCTCTTTAGAGAAACGTCATGATATCTATGCCTCATTGATGATAAATCCACATCAAAAAGTTAGTCTTGCAATTGGTGGCAATGTGCTTTTTGTGCATAGAGATAATGGTATAGACTCTGATAATCGTTATTCTTGGATGCCTTCAGCAAAATTACATTGGCAAGCTCTCAAGAAATTGTCAGTTACGGGTAATTACTTTTGTAATATCGAATATCCTAATTTGGATCAGTTATCTACGGTTACCTATAATAAGAATAAGATTCTAATGTATCGAGGTAACCCAGATTTAAAAGAAAGAGTTATGCACTATATGGAATGGCGTATTAATGTTCCAAAAATCATTGAGTTCACATATATGCTGAAACATTCTGCTAATGATATAACTCCTTGGTATTTTATGGAGAATGACTATGTTGTTGAGACTTTAGTGGGAAGTAAATACCTACATCAATACATAGGTTTAAGCGGTGACTATAACATCGGCCAGAAGTTCCAAGTGAATTTTACTGCAAATTACCAGTGGTATGGAAGGCAAGGCTCTGATAATATTTGGCATAGAGGTCGCACATGGTATTTGGATGCGATGGCAACATATCAGATGACCTCGCATCTATATCTTATGGCTGCATATTTCTTGCGACATGATAAGCACCCATTATTACAAGGAGAAGAATATGGCCAAGAAGAGACCTTAATGCTAGGTTTAATGAGTCCGCTATGCAAAGGCAAATTATCATTGTCTGTTAACTTTGCGATACCAACAAGTCTTGTGTCTAAACGTACATATTATGACATCACTGTCCCGGATTTCAAGTTCACGTCTTGGGAGGATCAAAAAGTCAATAATGCATTGGTGCAAGTCAGCCTTAGATACAATTTTAGCATAGGACACGCCTCAAGGTTAAATAACGAGAACAGAAGTGAGAGTGAAAAATAATTTGCCCTTGTTTTGTCCGTTGGCTCGGAAATATTCAAATAAATTTGTCCTTTGGTCTTAGAAACTCACACTCGGCATTGTAGGGACTCGGCCGAGTCCGCTTTGCTAGAATCATTCGGACACGGCATGCCGTGTCCCTACCATGCTCTCGCTTAATCGAACCTTTGACCTGGTGGTCTTAGGTACTCACGCTCGGAAATTCTCAAACAAGTTTGACCTTTGGTCTTAGAAACTCACACTCGGCATAAAAAGTAAACTTTTTCTGCTCTCGCTTAATTGTTTTTTTGGTATTTCTCTCGCTTAATCGTACCTTTGACCTGATGGTCTTAGGTACTCACGCTCGGAAATATTCAAATAAATTTGATATTTCTCTCGCTTAATCGTACCTTTGCATAGCAAAAGGATAAAAATGCAAACAAAGATTATTACCAGGGAGAATGGCGGAGTTGGGGAGGGACAGCCTTCGGTACTCCCCTTGTTCCAGCGCCCCGTGTGGGTGGCGTGCTTTGCCATGACGGCGGCCGTGGTGTGGGGATGGGCATATCCGTTGATAAAGTTGGGGTTCGAATACCTTGCCATCACGCCAGAGATGACGGGCAACAAGATACTCTTTGCAGGCTTGCGCTTTACCATGTCGGGCCTTATAATTCTGGCCATGGCAAAGGCCATGGGGAGACCCTTTGCCATGAGGAAGGGCGGGGACTGGTGGTTCATGCTGGTCTTTGCGCTGATGAACACCACGTTCCACTATGCTGCTTTCTATATAGGTCTGTCGCACAGTGCCGGGGCAAGGGCGGCTATATTGAATTCGCTCAGCGTCTTCTCGCTTGTCATCATGGCATGCATTTTCTTCAAGAGTGACCGGCTCACGGCCGGCAAGATACTGGGATGCGGAATAGGATTTGCCGGCATCCTGGCACTGAACCTTGGCGGAGAGGAAAGCGGAAGGTTCACCCTGCTGGGCGATGGCATGATTATCGTCAATGCCCTTTGTTCGGCTGTGGCGAGCCTGCTGACGCGAAGTCTGGTCAAGCGTGTGGATGTGTTCGTGGGAACGGGCTACAGCCTTGCCCTCGGCGGATTGCTCCTGCTTGTCCCCTCGCTCCTGCTCGGCGCCACGTTGCCACAGGTCAACTGGCAGGGGATGGTAATACTTGCCCTGCTTGTGGGCATCTCCGCACTGGGTTTTGTCTTGTACAACAAACTCCTCACCTGCAATCCAGTGGGCAAGGTGGCCATCTACAACTCGCTCATCCCTGTGGTGGGAGCACTGACATCCTGCCTTTGCCTGGAAGAGGAGTTTTACTGGAAATACGTTGTTGCCGCCGCACTGGCCACGGCAGGTATATATATCATCAACAAACAAAAAAACGGATAATAACAGAATTACTATGAAATCCAACATCATTTCACTACTGATGCTCCTTCTGCTCCTTTCATGTTCTGACGGGCAGAAGACACATGCAGAAAACACAATCCTCCCCGTGGAGGAGTATGCCGGGGCTCTGGATGCTGACACCACGGCCTTCCTGATAGATGTGCGCACCCCCGAGGAGTATGCCGAAGGACACATTGAAGGTGCGGTGCTGATGAACGTGCTGGACGAGCAGACATTTGTGGCGGGCATAGACACATTGGATTCCGCCTATACCTATTATATATATTGCCGTAGCGGACGCCGAAGCCGCTCTGCCGCCTCTCTGATGGAGGGCAAGGGACTGAAGGTCATCGACCTGCAGGGCGGATACAATGCATGGCAGAAGGCCGACAAGAAGCAGAAGGCTCTGGAAAACTTCCATCAGCGTATGCAAAGGAGATAACCCTTCGTTATAGCAGCCCATAATATGGAAAATCATCAACCTCAGGATACCGCCACCACCTTCCGCCACGAACTGCCGGCACAATTGCGATGGTCGGACGTTGACCAGTTCGGACACGTCAACAACAATGTCTACTTCGCTCTCTACGACATGTGCAAGACCCGCTACTTCCTGGACGTGGCAGGCGAGGACATCTTCCAGCGCATGGCCATAGTGGTGGCAAACATCAACGCCAACTTCCTGGCACCCATTTACTATCCCGACGAGATAGTCATACAGACCGCCATGGAGAGGATAGGGCGCAAGAGTTTTACCCTCCATCAGCGTGCCGTAAATGCGCGCACCCGTGAAGTGAAGTGCGAATGCCACACTATCATGGTGTGCTGCGACCGCCAGCAGGGCCGTGCCATGCTCATGCCCGACGATGTTCGCCAGAAGATAGAGGAGTACGAGGGGAGAGGGTTTTGAGGAGAAAGGAAAGTGGGAAGCAGAGGACTCTGTCAAATCGCAAATAAGTGTCAACCATTTATTTTGCCACAAATTTCTATATTCAAATAAATCTCCTTATATTTGTATCATAAAACAAGTTATATAAATACAACTATGAACAAGGAACTTGCAATGAATCCCAACAAACTGGTAGCCTTCTTGGGCAAACCATGCAAGGAATTCACAAAGGCGGACATCGTCCGCTTCATCGAAGAGAACGACATCAGGATGGTGAACTTCATGTATCCTGCCGGCGACGGCAGACTGAAGACACTGAACTTCGTGATAAACAACCTGGCATATCTGGATGCCATACTGACATGCGGCGAGCGTGTGGACGGCAGCAGCCTGTTCCCCTTCATCGAGGCTGGCAGCAGCGACCTCTATGTCCTGCCACGTTTCAGCACGGCCTTTCTGGATCCTTTTGCCGAGATTCCTACCCTGTCCATGCTTTGCTCCTATTTCAACAAGGACGGTGAACCTCTGGAAAGTTCGCCCGAGAACACTCTGCGCAAGGCATGCCGCGCCTTCAACGAGGTGACCGGCATGGAGTTCCAGGCCATGGGCGAGTTGGAGTACTACGTTATTGCTCCGGACACGGAAATGTTCCCTGCCACCGACCAGAAGGGTTATCACGAATCGGCCCCCTATGCCAAGTTCAATGAGTTCCGCACCCAGTGCATGGCATACATTGCACAGGCAGGCGGACAGATAAAGTACGGCCACTCCGAGGTGGGCAACTTTACCATCGACGGCATGATTTACGAACAGAACGAGATAGAGTTCCTGCCCGTACGTGCCGAGGATGCCGCCGACCAGTTGATGATTGCCAAGTGGATTATCCGCAACCTGGCATACGAACTGGGTTACGACATCACCTTCGCTCCCAAGATTACCGCCGGCAAGGCAGGTTCAGGTCTGCACATACACATGCGCATCGTCAAGGACGGCCAGAACCAGATGCTGGAGGGCGGCGTACTCTCCGCAACAGCCCGTCGTGCCATTGCCGGCATGATGGAGTTGGCACCTTCCATCACCGCCTTCGGCAATACCAACCCAACCTCATACTTCCGTCTGGTTCCCCATCAGGAGGCTCCCACCAATATCTGTTGGGGCGACCGCAACCGCTCCGTACTGGTGCGCGTGCCATTGGGTTGGGCGGCAAAGAGCGACATGTGCAAGATTGCCAACCCCTTGGAGAACGAGAGCAACTACGACACATCACAGAAGCAGACGGTGGAGATGCGTTCTCCGGACGGTTCTGCCGACATATACCAACTGATTGCCGGTCTTTGCGTGGCATGCCGTCATGGCTTTGAGATGGAGAACGCTCTGGAAACAGCAGAGAAGACCTATGTGAACGTGAACATCCACCAGAAGGAGAACGAGGACAAGTTGAAGGACCTGGCTCAGTTGCCCGACAGTTGCGAGGCAAGTGCCGATTGTCTGGAGAACCAGCGTGCCGTGTTCGAGCAGCACAACGTCTTCAGCCCCGCCATGATAGACGGTATCATAAAGCGTCTGCGCTCATACGGCGACAAAACCCTGCGTGCCGACATCAACGGCAACCAGGAGGAGATGCTGAAACTGGTGGAGAAGTATTTCCACTGCGGATGAGGCGAACGGAAAACGGAACCGACGCAGGAAGCGAGAGCAGAAGCATGGTAGGGACACGGCATGCCGTGTCCCTTTTCCCCTAATAAAGTGGTGTATATCATGAAAAGACTACTTAACTACCTTATGGTTCTGGGTGTCTGCATCCTTGCAGGTTGTTCGGCATCCAAAGGCACTTCATCCGAAAACGATTGGGTGCGTGTGACTAACGGCAACCTTTGGCTTACGGCCGGGGGAGACACCGTGCAGGCACACGCACCGGGTTTCCTGCGACTGGGGGATACTTGGTACATGGTAGGAGAAGACCGCGGACATGAATGGCGTCCCGATGTGAACCTGTACAGCAGCAAGGACCTCCAGTACTGGCACTTCGAGAAGAAGATAATAGAGAACGGTGTCACCAGCCCCGACCTCGGCAAAAGCCGTATGATAGAGCGTGCCAAACTGCTCTACAACAAGAAGACCAAGCGCTTCGTCGTATGGTGCCATTGGGAGTCGTCGAACTACGGAGCCTCCGAGGCGGCCTGTTTCTCCAGTGACAAGATAGACGGCACCTACCGTCTGGAATGGAGCGGACGCCCTTTGGGCATAAAAAGCAGGGACTGCAACGTGTTTGTGGATAGCGATGGCACGGCGTACTTCATCTCCACCACCGTGGAGAACCAGCACTTGGGACTTTTCCGCCTTTCGGACGACTATCTGTCCGTAGTGGAGCACACACGCCTGTTTGCCGGCCAGCGCCGCGAGGCACCTGCCATAGTCAAGTTGGGACAGCGCTACTTCATGTTCTCCTCTGCCTGCACGGGATGGGCGCCCAACCAGTGCAAACTCTCGTGGAGCGACAACCTGAAGGAGGGTTGGAGCCAACTGGAGAACATAGGCGACAACAAGGCTTTCCGCACCCAACCGGCCGCCATACTGGAGGTCAAGGGAACAAAGGACACCACCTACCTCTACGTGGGTGACCGCTGGAAAGACCCCAATCTGGCACAATCCAAGACCATCATCTTCCCCGTCACCTTCACGGACACATCGTGCGACTTCCGCTATCGCGACAGTTTCGAGATAAACTTCAAGACCGGAGAGTGGAGAGAAGATACTAAATCGCGTAAATAATTGATGGTATTTTGTTCAATAACCACTTATATTACTAGTAGATGAACAAATTAGGCAAAATGACAAGAATAACCGACCTAAGATCGGTTTGGCCACACGAAGCAAATGATTTTACGAAATGGCTCGCACAAGAAGAGAACCTTACACTACTTAGCGAGGCTATTGACATCGAATTGGAACTTGAGGAAAGAGAATCATCTGTTGGAAGTTTCAACGTAGACATTTTTGCAAAGGAAAATGGCACCAATCGTCGGGTAATCATTGAAAATCAGTTGGAAGACACCAATCACGACCATCTTGGCAAACTCATCACATATGCGTCAGGCAAGGGAGCTGACGTAATTGTATGGATTGTAAAACGCGCTCGTGATGAACACCGTCAGGCAATAGAATGGCTAAATCAACATACTGATAGTAACATCGGTTTCTTTCTACTAGAGATAGAGCTATGGCAAATAGGTGATTCAGAAAAAGCCCCTCGATTTAACATTGTTGAAAAGCCCAACGACTGGTCAAAGACAATGAAGACTATAGATGGGCTTTCAAATACAGACCTGTTGAAACTTGAGTTTTGGACAGGTTTTAATGAAACCATGAACAACAATTATGAATTTACCCGCAATTTCCATGCGCACAAGGTTTCTCCACAACATTGGTATGATTTAAGTATTGGTAGTTCCGCATATCATATTTGTCTTACTATCAATACTCAAAAACAAAATATCGGAATAGATCTCTACATCAATGATGACAAAGATTTGTTTGAACAGTTTAGAAAGCATGATGCAGAAATCTCAACTTTATTAAATAGTGAGGTAGAATGGAGAGAGGCAAAGAAAGCATGTCGTATCCTTATCACATCAAATGTAAATGTAAAAAAACAGGAAAGTTGGCCAAAGGCCTATAATTGGTTCTTGGAAAAAGCTATTGTCTTTAAAGAAATTGCATCCAAATTTGGATAACGTTAACAACAAAGCGCGAGCCTACACTCCCCCCGAAAACAATGCGAAGCCTGTTAACCATAATCCTGAGTCTCTCGGCATGTCTATCTATACATGCCGGAGAACCCTATGTGGCCTATCTCTTCGCCTATTTTCAGGGCAACCACATCAGTCAGGAGGCTGTATGCTTTGCCGTCAGCACGGATGGGTACAACTTCCGCGCCCTGAACGGGAACAAGCCTGTATTGGATTCCAAGGCCATCAGTTCCACAGGTGGAGTGCGCGACCCGCATATCCTTAGGGCAGAGGACGGAAAAACCTTCTACATGGTACTGACGGACATGGTGTCTGCCAACGGCTGGGACTCCAACCGCGCCATGGTAATGCTCCATTCCACCGACCTGATACATTGGACCCATAGTGTGGTAAACATACAGAAACGCTTCCGTGGCAACAAGGATCTGAAACGTGTCTGGGCACCACAAACCATCTATGACTCCAAGAAAGGGCGCTACATGCTCTACTGGTCAATGAAGCACGGTAACGGTCCTGACATCATCTACTATGCCTATGCCAACAAGAATTTCACAGACCTCGCCACCAAACCGCGACCTCTCTTCCTGCCATCCGACGGCAAGTCGTGCATAGACGGCGACATTGTTTTCAAGGACGGCACCTATCATCTCTTTTATAAAACCGAGGGACACGGCAACGGCATACGCAAGGCCACCACTTCCGACCTCACCTCAGGATGCTGGACAGAAGAACCCGGCTACAAGCAACTGACCTCGGAAGCCGTAGAGGGTTCTGGCACTTTCCGCCTCATCGGACAGGACAAATACATACTCATGTACGACGTCTACATGAAAGGACAATACCATTTCACGGAAACCACAGACCTCAGTCATTTCCTTTTCACTGACCGTCCCGTCAACATGGATTTCCATCCACGACACGGCAGCATCATCCCCATAACACAAACAGAACGGGACAGACTTGTGAAGGAATGGTAACACACACACCTTCATATATTGGATAATATTTCGTACCTTTGTCACGCATAACAAACTACTAACAAATAAACACACAACACAAACAAATGAAAACAAGATTCATGATCATCCTGGCCGCCATGGCCTTCGTGTTCACATCATGTGGTAACAACGCCGCCAACAATGCAGAGCAGGCACAGGAGGCACCCGCCGCCCTGGAGATTGATAACGTGCTGGCATCTGCCGACAGTCTGGTAAACACAGAGATTACTCTGGAGGGAGTATGCACCCACACCTGCAAGCATGGTGCAACCAAGATCTTCCTGATGGGAAGCGACGACACCAAGACCATCCGTGTGGACGCCGGCAGCCTTGGTTCTTTTGACCAGAAGTGTGTCAACAGCATCGTACGCGTAAAGGGCATCCTCAAGGAGGAGCGCATTGACGAAGCCTATCTCCAGCGCTGGGAGGCATCCGCTGCCGCCAATACCGAGGAACACCATGGCGACGGCGAGGCCGGATGCAGCACAGAGAAGGCCGCACGTGGCGAGACCGCCAACAGCACAGAGGAGCGCATTGCCGACTTCCGCCAGAAGATAGCCGCACGCAAGGAGGCCACCGGCAAGGACTACCTGTCTTTCTATTTCGTAGAAGCACTGTCTTATGAAGTTGTCGAGTAGCAAACTCCGCATCTGGCTACGCACCATCCACCGCGACCTGTCGTTCTTCTTCTCCGGGATGGTACTGATATACGCCATCTCGGGTCTGGTGATGAACCATAGGGACAGCATCAATCCGCACTACTCCGTCAGCCTCACCCACCATGTGGTGAAGGACCTGCCGGAGCAGGCCGATTTCAACAAGGATGCCGTTCTGCAACTGATGGAAACCGTGGGTGTGGAGGAGAACTACACCAAACACTATTTCCCAAGTCCTGGCCATCTGAAGGTCTTCCTAAAGGGCGGCTCTTCACTGGAGGCAGATATACAGACGGGAAAGGTTGCCTACGAATCCCTCACGCGCCGCCCGCTGATAAGCACAATGACCACGTTGCACTACAACCCCGGACGCTGGTGGACATGGTTTGCCGATGCCTTTGCCGTGTCGCTTCTCATCATCACCCTCAGCGGCCTCTTCATGATAAAGGGTCCGAAAGGCATGTGGGGACGTGGCGGCATAGAGTTCGCACTTGGCATACTGCTACCCATAATACTGCTTCTGTTCGTAAAGTAGAGGTAGAGTTTCACAACCGAGAGAGACACACATCCCCACACAAGGGTGTGCAAACGACATAACACAAACAGGCCCCGACTCATCATCGGGGCCTGATTGGTTTTGTAATGTTAGTTCATGTTACTGAGCAGGAGCCCACTTGCAACGTACAGGAGAGACGATAGCGCCTTCTTCCTTCAACTGCTTCATAGCCTTGTCCACTTCCTTGCGGTCTATTCCGCTCAGTTCTGCTATCTTGCCTGCATTCAGTGGTGTACCTGCCTCCTTCATAACGGCAAGAACCTTGTCCTTTGTTTCCATAATCGTGTCTTTTATTTGTTAATAATATTCCTTGTTTGAGTCATCAGGAACGCTCCCTGATTGTAACGATTGCAAATATACGGAATTATGACACGACGTACAAGCATTTTAGTTTGCTTTCATGTATTTTAAGGAATATTAGAGATTACAGCAACACCTTTACGATGAGTTTGCGCTGGGCGCCCTTGCCTACGAGGGGGGCATGTGTGTCCTCGGGATAGACGATGAGGAACTCACCGGGTTTGACCAGTGTCCATGTGGGACGGGAATAGGCGTAGAGTGCAAAGTCATTCTCTTCGTCGAAGGGTGCCTCGCTCTCTCCTACTCCAGAGATATGCTCCACTCCTATGAGTTCGGCCTGAGTGAGAGGGACATGGATGTCGATGTACTTGCGATGGGCTTCCAGTTTGGCACCGGCAACGGGGATAAGTTCGGTGTCCACCACATTGATGAAAAGACGATTGCCGTCCAGTTCTATACGGCCGGCAGGAACTTTGCTGAGATCGTTGGCCTTGATGTAGTCAAAGGCTTGCTTGAACAGCGGATGCAGAGCCTCGTAGCGGGCACTGTCCTGAAGATGGGATTGTATCATGGGGATGAATGGACCCACCCTAACCCTCCCTATATGGAGGGGAACCGGGAAGGTGCTATGTAAAGAGGTTAAACATTAGTTGGGAGAGGGAAAACTGAATTGTCGGAGTAATCGGAGTAATCAGAGTAATCGGAACCTTTTGACAATGTAGGGAGATGCGACCCTAATATTGTTAAAACGATTCGTTCAACGTTAAACGTTAAACGTTCAACCATTCTTCTTCCTCTCGTACATCTCTGCCGTGGCAGTAAAGAGGACATCTGCACTGGAGTTGAGGGCGGTCTCCAAAGAGTCCTGTACCACTCCTATGATAAAGCCAACGGCCACAACCTGCATGGCGATGTCGTTGCCTATGCCGAAGAGAGAGCATGCCATGGGGATGAGCAACAGGGAACCACCTGCGACACCGGATGCTCCGCATGCGCCCAGTGTGGCAATGATGCTAAGCACAAGGGCACTGGCCAACGACACCTCGAGACCAAGGGTGTGGCATGTTGCCAAACTCATTACGGTGATGGTGATGGCGGCTCCGTTCATGTTGACGGTACTGCCCAGGGGGATGCTGACGGAATAGAAGTCCTCGTCCAAACCGAGGCGCTTGCACAGAGCCATATTCACAGGAATATTGGCGGCAGAAGAACGTGTGAAGAAGGCACTGACGGCACTCTCGCGCAGACACTGGAACACAAGAGGGTATGGATTGCGTCGAAGCATTACCGCCACGATGATGGGATTCAGCACCAAGGCTACCGTGAGCATGCATCCCACAAGGAGCAGAAGCAGGCGGCCATAGGTGGTGAAGATTTCCAGACCGCTTTCAGATACGGTGGAAAATACCAAACCCATAATACCAAACGGTGCACATTGGATGACCCAACGGACAACCATGGATATGCACTCTGCCCACTCGTGCAGGATGTCCACGGTGCGGGGTGAAGCAACCTTTTTCAGGGCAAGACCGATGATAATGGCCCAAAGCAGGATGCTCAGGTAGTTGGCTTCCGCAATAGCACGTAGAGGATTGCTCATCAGATTGGACGCTATGGTACCAAAGACATTGGACAGTTCCTGTGGTGCCTGATTCTCGGCAGCCGACATGCCAGACAGTATCATCTCTACTGGGAAGTAACGACTTGCCAACACTGCCAGGACTGCGGCAAACAAGGTGCTGAGCATGTAAAGTGCAACAACGTTGCGAAAACGTCCACCAAGTCCATTACCGGCCTTGGAAACAGACGACACCACAAGCACCGCCACAAGGACAGGGGCAATGGCTTTGAGTGCACCGACAAAGAGTACACCAAGAATACCGATAACCTGAGCCTGGGGAAGGAACAATGCCAAAAGTGTGCCACATACTATACCAATAAGTATGCGCGACATGAGGTTCAGTCTCTGCCATGCAGAAAGCAGGGGAAGAATGAGATTTTTCATGGTAAAACAGTAAGTGCCTCCCCCTTTGCCCAGTCCGCGCGTCGAACTGGGCAAGGGGTGGTCCTTATTCTACAAATCTATATTTCTGCTTGTCACGAGGCTTGGCATCGGGTGCCTCGTCGGCATAACCGAAGCCTACACAAAGACTGAGTTCATACCCCTCGGAGAAACCGAGTTTGTCCACCAGGGGCTTGCACAGGTCGTTGTCCGTGAGGAAACGTACAGGACTGCCCAGACAGATGGAGCCCACGCCCATGCTCCATGCAGAGAGCATCATGTTCTCAGCCATAAGGCCACAATCGTAGGCAGAGAAGTCGTAGGACAGATCGCGTGCTATGAACACCATCACGGGTGCGCCACGGAAGCAGTCCTTTGCCATAGGTATCTGGGGATGTGCCTCGCCCATGGCCTTGCTCATTTCGGCAAGGAGTTCGGGATTGTCCACCACGCGTATTTCCCACGACTGCTTGTTCTGCCCGTTGGGGGCGTTGATACCGCAATCCAGTATCTGCGTCATCACATCGCGAGGTACAACCTGATCCTTGTACTTACGGATGCTGCGACGTGCCATGATGGTCTCCACCACCTGGTTCTTGTCCTCTTTTGTGTCTGCCATTTCCTTGTTATCTTGAGGGGTGCATGCCATGAGCATTGACATGAGGGCGGCACCGAAAAGAATATTTATCTTCATCATTAATGTTTTTAAAAGGACGCTGCACGCAGCGTCCACTTTGTAATTGTTGTCATTCGGACACGGCATGCCGTGTCCCTACCATAGCTCACCGTTAAACGTTAATCATGTTTCTCCGCTATGCGCTCGAGCGACTGGTAAACCTGCATGAGGCCGCGGGGCACATGGAAGCATCCCTTCCACTTGCCACCCTTGAGGGTAAGCAGCACCTCGCCCTGACGGTTGAGATAGCCGAACCATTCGGGATGCTCGGGATCCATGAAGTGGCTCCACACATAGTCGTGTATGCGCTCGAACCATGCCAGACACTCGGCGTTGCCGGTCAGTTCGTAGCCCTTGATCATGGTAATGAGAGTCTCGATGTGCACCCACCACAACTTCTGGTCCCACTCCAACTGCTGGAGAGGACGTCCAAGACGGTCCATGAAGTAGAAGATACCGCCATACTGCTTGTCCCAACCGTACTCTGCCTCAGCCAGGGCTATCTTCACGGCCTTCTCTATAAGTGCCTGGTCGCCCAGACGCTTTCCGAGATCCATGATGAACCACATGGCTTCGATGGCATGACCGGGATTGAGCAGACGGCCGTCCATGCAATCCACAAGTTCGTTGTCCGTGCCAAGATGCTCGACAATAAGACCAAGTTCGGGACGGTAGAAGACGTCCATCACCTCGTGCACACAGGTCTCTATGGTCTTGTCCAGGAAGTCCTTGTCAAGCAGGGATTCAATCTCCAGAGCCACATTGCACAGAATCATGGGCAGTGCGAAACTCTTCAGCGAGCGTGCTCCTGGAGCCGCCTTGGACCAACGGCCCTTGGGATTGTCCACCTTGGAGAGGACGATATCAAATGTCTTCTTGGCTATGTCGGCATACTCCTGGTTGCCGGTGGCGATGGACAACTGGCCGAAGGCTATGACGGCAAAGGTATAGGAGAAGATGTTGTAGGGTTCCACCAGAGGATGTCCCTCGCGGTCAAGGGCAAAGTACCAGTTGAGGTTGCCGTCGTGACCGTACTTCTTCAGGAACTCGGCACCCTGGATGGCGGCATCCAGCCATTCCTGACGCTTCTCTACCTTATTATATAATGTGGAAAGCATCCACACCTCGCGACCCTGAAGCCAGATGAACTTGTCTGTGTCGAACACCTCACCGTCACGCTCCAGACATGTGAAGTAACCACCGAACTCCTTGTCTATGCTCTTCTCCATCCAGAAGGGCATCACCCTGTCCAGGAGTTCTGACTTGTATTGCTGGGCAAGTTGTTTGAAATCTATCATATTCTTTATGTTTTGTGAATGTTAAGGGTGCCTATAGTCGCTGTCGTTCCCATAGGCACCATGAAATAATCTTATTTACTACTCTTCAGGTACGAACCGATGGAGAGCAGCCATGCCACGATTACGGAAACCACGATACCAGTGGCACCGAACAGGAAGAGGTTGGCATCTGTACATTCGCTCATCCAGAACACCACAGCCTCACCTGCCACGAAACCTATGAGTGCGGCATAGCCCTTGACACGCTTCATGAAGACGGCCATGAAGAAGAGACCGCCCAAACCGCTGGTCAGCAGGCCCAAGGCGCTATTGAAGAAGTCGAGGAAAGACTGCACGTTCCATGTGGCCATGAAGAGTGCCAGAACCAGACCTATCAAGCCGCTCAGCATGGAACTCCATCGTGCCACACCCAACAACTGATGGTCGGTGGTGCTGGGGCGGAAGCGCTTCCAGAAGTCTATGGAGAATGCCGTGGACACACTGTTGATATTGCTGGAGATGGTGCTCATGGTGGCCGCAAAGATGGCCGCAATGAGCATACCGGCAATACCGGCAGGCATCTGACTCATCATGAAGAAGGGGAAGATGGCATCGGACTGACCCATGGTTACGTCCAACTCGGTGGGGTGTGTCTTGTAGAACGTGTACAGACCTGTACCTATCATGTAGAAGGCAACAGAGACGAACACGCTCATAAGGCCGTTCACCAGAATGCCACGACCGGCTGACTTCTCGTCGGGGGTGGTCATGAAACGCTGGATCACCGTCTGGTCAGAGGTGTAGGAGATAAGGTTGTTGGCCAAACCTCCGATGATGATAACCCACCATGTGGCCTGCGACCACGAGTTGCTCCAATCGAAGAGGCGCAACTTGTCGTTCTCCAGTGCTATGTCTATGCATCCCGTCACACCGCCTTCGGTGTTCACGGCCAGGTATATTACGGCAAAGATGGCACCGCCCACCAGAATAAGGCCCTGCACCACATCGCCCCAGATGACGGCTTCCACACCGCCCATGGTGCAATAGACGATGGTGATAAGTCCCATGAGCACGATGCACAGGTAGATGTCAATGCCTGTTACCGCAGTCAGGGCCAGCGAAGGCAGATAAAGTACCATGGCCATGCGCACTATCATGAACACGCAGAAGAGGAACGATGCCAGCAGACGTGTGGCCAGATTGAAGCGTTGCTCCAATACCTCATAGGCACTGGTGACGTTCAGTTTGCGGAAATAGGGAAGATAGTACTTTATTACGGGGAAACTGATAAGCAGTATCATCCACAACATGGGATAGTACGTCCAGTCGGTAGTATATGCCTTGGCAGGGATGGTCATGTAGGTGATGGCCGAAAGCATGGTGGCATAGATGCTGATACCTGCCGCCCACCAGGGTATGCGTCCGCCTCCCTTGAAGAAATCGTCGGCACCCTTTTCCTTACGCATGAAATAGAAGCCCATGCCAAGCATGGCCAGAAGGTAGATGGCAAGCACCATCCAGTTGATCCAGCCGAAGTTCTTCTCGTTGATGACATCCACATGGGTAACGTCAGCACTGCGCACACCGGGCATCAGTTCGCCACCGCTATAACTCCAGCCTTTGCCGCCCACTTCGGGAGTGAGGCATGCACCTGCCCTTGCCAGGAGGCTGTCGCCGGGGAGCAGTCCCCAGGCATCGGTGATGGTATGGTAGGTGAGCACATCCTTGCGGAAACGATACCATTCGGGGGTGTGGCGCAGATAGAGACTGTCCTGACGACCCTGTATGGCACTGAGGAAAATTTCATAGTCGACACCACCGAAGAATGCCACATGACTGTATCCGATGGACGTACAGGTACTGCCCACTATGGCCTGACGACAGAGTTCGCGTCCGCCGTCCTGGGTATTGTCCACCCATACGGATGCCGGTGCAGTACGCTTCCACTGGGACGCGGAAGCATTGCCCTTCTTCAGTTCGCTGACAGGCATGTACACGGCATCGGTGTGCACCGCCGGCGCCAATCCCAGGGAATCAATCTTCGGCTGATAGCCACCGAAGACAAACAGGCAATAGCCGGATGCAGTGTTCTGCACGGCCACACAGGGTTGCAGACGGCACTCGTCGGGCAAGGTGGCAGCCAATGTCCATTCCTTGGCATCGCCGGGATATTGCAGAGAGTACACCTCCTTGTTGGGCACGCCAAAACATTGTCCGCCTACCACCCAAATGGTTCCGTCGTGATAGGTGGCCGCAAAGTTGTCAAGTGCCTTTGGCAGATAAGGGATGGGGGAAATCTTGGCGTCTACGGCATTGTGGAAGACGCACTCGCTGAATGCCCCCATGGCATCCATACCTCCCATGTAGACGGCACCTCCGGGAACCTGCACACTGGCGCCGTAGGCTCTGGGATAATATACCTTCTGTCCGCCATCGGCACAGGGCACGTCGGGGAAGTTGCATCCGCCGGTAATCATCAGTTTGTCCATAATCCAACCTGCATAGTGGCCGGATACGGCTTGCTTCAGGGGAATACCGGTGGGGGTGACGACAACACGGTTCTGTCCCATGCTGAGCAAGGGACAGAGTACTAATAGCATTAACAGATATTTCTTCATCTTCACTCAGGGGCAAGGGGGCTTAGAACTTGTTGCAACGCTCAAAGAAACCTATTGCCTCCAGTTCGGCACGCATGGCATCCTCTTCCTCCTGTGTGAGGTTCTGGAAGGGGGTGCGGTTGGGACCGAGGTCGAGACCGATGAGTTTCATTATGCGCTTGCCACCCACAATGTTGCCACGGAAATGGCAGATGACATTGATAACCTCCTGAGAGAAGTTCTGCAACTCGCGTGCCTTCTCCAAGTCGCCCTGCTTCCAGGCATCGATGATGCCCACGAGATTTACACCGTTGTAGTTGGTGGTTCCGCCTATGCCGCCCTGTGCGCCGCCCATGGCCAGCGAGGGCAGGATGGTCTCGTCCTGACCGTGAAGCATGTCGAACTTGCCACCGGCATACAGACGGCACTGGTTGTATTCGTAGATGCTCTCGTAGGTGTACTTGATACCGGCAAAGTTGTGGATACGTCCGTCCACGGCCTCCAGCAACTTCACCATGGGCAGGAAAGCACCGTTGAAGGCTGGGATGTGGTAATAGTAGAAGGGCAGGTCGGGAGCGCCTGCGGCTATCTCCTCGCAGTATTTTACCAGTTCCTCTATGCGTCCGATCTTGGGGAATGGAGGTGCCATGGCACCAATACCCCATGCGCCTATCTTTTGGGCATGCTCGGCAAGCATGCGAGAGTTGCGCACACAACATGATCCTACATGAACTATTACCTTGAATTCACTTGGCAATGCCTTGGCAGCCTCTACCCAAGCCTCGGCCAGGCGCATGCGCTCGTCCTCGGTGAGCATGTAGCCCTCGCCGCTGCTACCGTTGATGAATACGCCCTGCATACCGTTCTTCTGCAACATGGCGGCATATGCGGGAATGGGTTCCAGGTTCACGTCTCCGTTGGCGTAGAACGGAGTGAATGGGGCATCGATAAGTCCGATAATCTTTTCCATAATATCTGATGTTTTATGTTGTTTGGTTCTATTAGAGGAAACCCTAGGATGACCTAGGAAGACCTAGGACGTCCTAGGGTTTCCTAAGGTTATCCTATAACTCTATGCTGTAGGTCTCTCCCACCTTGGTCTTCTTGATGACGATGGTGTTCTGGTCCTTCTTCTGGATCTTCACCTTCTTGCCGGCAGAGTTGCGCACGGTCTTGCCTGCTATGCCGGGATACTTGATATAGAGGGGCTGGCCGGCATGGCTCTCCACCTTCACCTTGGTGAGGTTGCCGTCCTTCCAGTCCTGGTCAACGGTAAAGTTGCCCACGGCCTTCAAACCGTGTACATGTCCCTCGGCCTTCCATGTGGAGGGCATGGCAGGCAGCAGTTGCAGGGTGTCGGTGTGGCTCTGCAGGAGCATCTCGGCTATACCGGCGCAACAACCGAAGTTACCGTCAATCTGGAAGGGAGCATGTGCGTCGTAGAGGTTGTAGTACACACCGCCTGCATACTGGTTCAGGCCATAGTCGGTGGAATGGCGCAGGGCATTCTTCAGGATGAGGTGGGCATGGTCGCCGTCCAATGCACGTGCCCAAAGGTTCACCTTCCAACCCATGCTCCAACCGGTAGCGGCATCGCCACGCAACTTCAATGAGTTGACGGCAGGCTGGAAGTAGGGACTTGTAGGTGCTATCTGTGTTAGGGGATAGAGTGCCATCAGGTGGCTCATGTGACGGTGGTCGGGATCGTCGCTCACGTGGTAGGGGCTGTATTTCCATTCGCGCAGGATGATGTCGCCCTTGTTTATGCCGTTGCGGCCGTCCACCCAAGCGCGGTGCTTGTCGGTGCGTGCATCATATACCTCGGTGTGCAGGCCCTTGTCGGTCTTGGCAAGATAGTCCTTCAACTTGGCCACGTCCTCCTTGGTGAGGCCTGTCACCTTGCTGCCCAGGATATTCTGTGCCTCGTCCACGCTCATCAGCAGATAGTGTATCAACTGCTGTGCATGTGCGGTACCGTCCTCCTTGGGATGCGAGTTCTGCTCTGCACTGTACTCGTCGGGAGCCTCGTATGTTCCGTCCTGAGCCACCTTCATACGCTCGAACCAGAACTGGGCACAAGACCACATGGCGGGGAAAGCCTTGGCAAGGAAAGCCTTGTCCAGAGTGTAGCGGTAGTGCTGCCACAGGTGTGAGCAGTACCAGGCATTGGCCACGAAATAGTTGGTGCCCCAGATGCTCATACCGCCGAACAGGCTGCTCTCTGTGAATACGGTCCAACCGTTTTCCACACCGGCATACTTTCTGGCGGCCTTCTGCCAGTTCTCGTCACCTGCATTCTGTATGATGTAATCCAGCAGGGGCAGATGCAGTTCGCTCAGGTTGGTAGGCTCGGTGGGCCAGTAGTTCATCTGTATGTTGATGTTGGTGTGCACGTCGGAGTTCCAGGGGGCATTGCTCATATTGTTCCAGATGCCCTGCAGGTTGTTGGGAGCCAAGAGTTCGCGGTTGCTGGAGATAGCCAGATAGCGGCCGTAGTAGAAATACAACTGCTCCAGGAAACGTGCCTCGGGATTGTTGAGGTCCTTCAGCGTGCTGTAGTGGTCGATGAGTTCGTTGGTGGGACGGTTGCTCTTGGCATTCAGGTCCAGAGACACACGGCCTGTGTAGGACAGGAAATTGGCAACGTGGTCCTTCTGTATGTTGGGGAACCCCTTCTTGCAGGCGGCATCCACACGGGCCATCATCTCCTTGCCCAGGTCGTCAATGGAAACACCTGTGGTACGGCTCTTGGCATTGGGGGCAAAGTCTGTGCCGGCAGCCATGTACATCACCACCTCACTGGCACCGACAACCTCTATGCCGTTCTTTCTGGTCAACACATGTCCTCCGCCTATGGGCACGACACGCATAGTAGCCTGATAGGCCACAGTCTCCAACTGACCATGGAAGTTGGCATAGGGCAGGCTGCCTGCATCTGTGGCATAAACCACGGGGCTGGCATTGATGTCCTTGCCGGGAGCGAAGGAGAAGAGCAGGTGCAGCTTCTTCTTGCCGGAAGCCTGATAGCGTGCCACCATCACCTTGTCGGGATTGCTGACGAAATATGTGCGGTCGTAGGCAGTCATGTATTCCGCGCTGGTGCAATGCACACGGCCGATGCCTTCCTGCAGGTCCAGGCTGCGGACATAGTCCTTCACCTCGCCGTCCTTGCCGGGCAGGAACACGCCGCTAAGGTCCTCCACAAAGATGCTGCCGAAGTTCTTGTACTGGCCATAGCCACCGCCAAAGCCCTGCATGTCGCTGGGTTTACCCGTCCAGAGGGTCTTCTCGTTGAACTGGATTTCGTCCTTGTTCAGGCCTCCGAACAGGCTACCGCCCAACTGGCCGTTACCGATGGGCAGAGAGTACTCCATCCATACGTTCTTCACACCGGTAGCCGTAGAGGGCACGTCGTACCAAAGGGTCATTGGGTTTCTGGGGGTAACATCCTCGGCACTTGCCGAAAGTCCCGCAATCAAAGCCATGCCCACGGCACATGCTCTGAGACCTTTCTTCATAGAAAATCTTTTCATTTTAGGGTATAAGTTAGTTTGGTTATTATTGTTCTATGTATAAGGGAGGTGCAGAATGCACAAAACCACGCGTAAAGATATAAAAATATGTTCTCCCCGACAATGTCATACATAAAAAGCACTCTTTTCGGTGCAAAAAAATGGCCGAAAGCTTTGTTAATTCCCACTTTTGTCATACCTTTGCACCCGATTTCGCTGCTTTAGCTCAGTGGTAGAGCGCATCCTTGGTAAGGATGAGGTCCCGAGTTCAACTCTCGGAAGCAGCTCAGAAACGAAAGCGGAGATACCTTGTCATCAGGGTATCTCCGCTATTATATATATATTGTAGACACGTGGGAAACATAATTGCGTATTGTTCATACAAAAGAATACACCGAACTTACGTTAATGGTAAGTTTTGTCATTACTAATGGTAAACTTTACCATCGGTAATCGTTCGTCGAACCATCGGTAATGATTCGCCATTACCGTCACGAGGATGAGATTCCGTTTAAACGGTATTCTTATGGTTGCATTTATGTTAACCCAGTAGCGATGCCGCAAATCCACTATTCCTGCAGGCAAAATATGCTCCAAAATGGTATATGTTACCGTCTTCGTTTAGTTGTAATCTGTATTCGCCATCTTCCACAGGCAGAGGAAGGCGGCCTTGGTGATGTCCACCATCTTGTCCCAGTTGATGCGTTCTGCATGGTCCGATGGCATGTGGTAGTCGGGATGCCCGTCGGTGTGGTACCACACTATGGAAGCGCCTGCCTTGAAGAATGGTACCTGGTCGCTGCCTCCGCTTAGGTCGTCCGAAGGAAAAAGATCGGGGTCGAGGTCAAGCGAGTATTTCTCTATGTCGCTCTTCAGCCATGTGGCATAGACCGAGTCCTTGGCCAGGTACAGGTATTTCAGTTGCCGGGGACGGTGTCCCATGTTGTTGCGCCCGATCATGTCGAAGTTCATGTAGCCCTTCACCTTCTTTATGTCGGGGAAGTTGCTGACGAAGTATTTCGAACCGAACAGTCCTTTCTCCTCTCCGTCCCAAAAGGCAAAGATTACCGTCTTCTCGGGTTGCTGTCCGGTAGCCATGAAGGCGCTTAGTATCTGGAGGACGGCCTGCACTCCGGATGCGTTGTCGTCTGCCCCGTTGAAAATCTTGTCACCCTGCAGCAAAGGGTCGTATCCCAGATGGTCGTAGTGTGCACCCACGATGACAATCTCCTCGGGGTTCCTGCCCTCTATCTTGGCCAGTATGTTGCGCATGGGAGCAATGCGGTGCGGTTTTTTCTTCAGTGTCTCCACCTTGGCCGGGTCCACGGTAAATGGCGCATTACTGCGCTCGGCAGAATAGGCATGGAAGGCTTGTCCAAAACCCTCTTCAAGGAGTGGCTTGGCTCCCATTAACTTGAGGATGGAAATCAGGTATTCTCCGGCTACTTGCCCATGTCCGGTACCCGCTTCGCGTCCCATTAGGGCGTCGGATGCCAGGAACTCCACGTATGCCTCGGCCTTTTGCCTGTTGATGCTAAGCAACCCCTTCTGTTCGGGTGTCACTTTCTCCTTCTTCTTTGCCTCGCACGGCACTGTTGTCATTGCTCCAATTAATGCCAGGAGCAGAAAAAATCTCATCTTCATAGTATCGGAAAAGTTGTTGTTTTTCACGCAAAGGTATGAAAAAAAATCAAGGATACGATATTTTATCGGTGCATCTTCCAAGTCAGGGTCAGCAGGAAGGAGCGTGGCACCACGTTGGAGGACACCTCGGTGGTGGAGATTGGTGTGCCGGTGTGGTATATGTTGCTGATTTGTGCCAGCATGTCGTATCCTTTCACGGCTACAATTAGGCGGTCGCGGAAGAAGGCACGTGAAATCTGCGCGTTCCAGATGAACCGGTCACCGTTGAGGTCCGCGTTCTGGTAACCGCGTGCGGTGTTTACCATGAAGGTATTTCCCAGACGAATCTGCCACGGGAGCATGAGCTGAAGCCGCAGGCCATAGTAGAGGTTGGCGGTGTTTACGGTTGTGTAATCGGGTATGTCGCTATGGCTGTGCATCCACATGGCCGAGAGGATGGCACGCAAGTCCCATCGGGCGGAAGGGCGGTAACGAAGGAAAAGTCCGTTGGCCAATGCCACGGAGTGGGTGTGGCTGCGCATACTGTTGGCCATATCATCATAACTGGTCAGTTCTATGTCGTGTGCATAGGATGTGCAGAAGTGGTTCTCCAGCGAGAAATGGCTGTCTTTGCCCCCCAGGTGTGTGTTTGTCCAGAAGTTTCCGGTCACTCCCCAGTTGCCATCCACATTGACCGGCATGGTGGTGAATATGCCCGTCTGTTCCTCGAAGTGCACGTTCACGCCCAGGGCATCAAAGGTCCGGCGGTATTCCAGGGTGGTCTTGTAATATGCCGAAGCCGAGGTGGTACGCTCGTGTGTGAGCATAAGCTTGAGGTCGTGTCCGTTGTCCAGTTCGGTGTTGCCCATGATTATGTGCACGGGATTGCTGGTGTTGCGGAAGGGGGTGCAGTAAAGCATCGGTGGCATGACTGAGTTCAGGCTTGCATTGAGTTTGAACGTATGCCTGCCACTATACTCTATCTCCATGGACGGTTCACAAAGTATGTCGTTGCGCTGGTATGTGTTGTCATGCAGGCGTCGGAAATCCATGTGGCGTGAAACGAACCTGACGGGGACGTTCAGCGTTGTGGTAAGCGGAATACCCACAAAAGACAATGCACGGGACTTGGCGGTAAGCAGGATGTTGTGCCGTTGGGTAAGCACGGTGGAGGAATAACTGTTTTCCACGTCCACCTCTGTCTGAGTGCCGTTGAGGACTTGCAGGGTACTGTCCACGGATTCCCAAGTACAGTCATAGACGTAATAGGCAGCCATACGGTCTAAAATCCCCCAATCGTGTGCCTCATATCCAACAGAAACGTCCCCATGTGCCGTTTGCATGGGACTGTTCCACGAGTTATGGCAGAAGATAGTGTCACGAGACATTGGCGGATGTGAAAGGGCATAGAAGAGGTTGTCCCTGTTCCTGGTGTTATCGTAGGATAGGTGCGTCCCCCATTTTACCATCCCCCTGCCCATGCGTATGCCTCCCTCGTAATTGCCATTAAGAAGGTATTGCCGCTGGTTGGCACCGGTCTTTTGCTGGAGTGCGGATACGGAATTCTGTATGTTTACCATACTGATATCGTTCCTTCCTGCACTGGCCATGGAGGAATACGTAAGGCTTAGGCTGGCATCGTGGAAGGTCTTTTCATCCTCCAGATGCAGACGTGTGTTGGTGTTGGCTTTGAGGTTCTCCGAAGTGTTGCTTCCGATTCCGTCCACCACTATTTCCCTGCCGGAGAGTGAAATGCGGGTGGAGGTGGTCTTTTGGCAATCGGTGTTGTCCTCAGTTACTCCTACGGAGGTGGTAATGTACGAGTCCTTTCCATCCCCCAAATAGTTTAGAACGGAAATTCCACCGGAGTAGTTGGTCAGAACTCCGTCAGTATGTCCTTCTGCGTTCCATGGTGCATAGGTGTTGGCCAGTTCGTCCTCGTTCAGGTTGTCTGCGGAACCGTATACCAGAAAACGTGTTCGTGGCATGTTGTACAAACCAAGCAAGTTTCCCTTGTAGTGTACCTCTTCGCCCGAACCAATGCCAACCTTTAGGTCCAAGGGCGCCCCTGTTTGATATCCCTTTTTCAGACGGACGTCCATCACTCTTACGTCGTCTCCCATACCATGGTCAAGAAGTTTGGATGCGGAACCGTCCTGCTTGTAGAACCATATTTCCTCTATACCGTAGGCATGGATGTTGCGTAGGGCTGTGGTCTTTCTGCCCTCACCGAAAATTTCCACACCGTCCACCAGTATTTCCACTACATCGTCAAAGTTGTGGCTGATGTTGCCCTCTTTGTCCACCCTGACGCCAGGCAGCATGTTCAGAAGCGACTCCAGTGTGCTGTGTTCCATCAGCGCATAGTCCTCTGTGCGGAAGACGACAAGTTCCGATTTCTCCCGACTGGTGAGTTCCTGTGCCCATGTGTCGGATGGATATGACAATGCCGTAAGCATTGCCAATGTCATGAGTATTTTGTTTGCAGGCATAGGATAGGGTAGTTGGGGATTAGGTGTGGGACGTCTTGCTGAGTAGTGATGCCTTTGGCCGGATTGGTGTGGAAAAGGCTTACTAAAAGCCGAAATGGTGCACACCGTTGCGTAAACAATGCTACGCCAACGTTGTACACCATTTCTTAATTCTTGTTAAAAAAATATTCTTAGAACATCTGGTCGGGATACTGGCCGGCCTCGTGCAGGGCAGCCAACTTGGCTACGGTCTCGGGACGGTCCTCGGGATAGGTAACGCCGAACCACTTAGAGGTAGTATCGAGAACCTCGCAAGTAGCCTTGCCTTCCTTGATGAGGGTGTCCACCATCAAGGGGATGAAGAACTCGCTCTTCAGGTTGGTCTGGTTCTTGGGGTCAGACAGGAATACCTTGAAGAAGTCCTCGCTATACTGGAAGTAGTCGGGAGTGAAGCCCCAGAAGTTCATGCTGGTAGGAGCTGTGTCAGGTATGGCAACCCATGTGCTGCCGTCTTCGTCCAGATATTCTACAACGCCGTTATGGCGCTCA
Organism: Bacteroidaceae bacterium; assembly: GCA_017503065.1. The sequence goes on from JAFVTT010000019.1 coordinate 28,104, forward strand.
ATCTTTGTGCGCTCTACAACGCCGGTCAGCAGGTGTGTCTCGGGATCCATCTCGCAGATGCCGCGGCTAACGGTACCGCTCTCGGACAGAGTGTTGTCCACACGGAAACCTACCATTGCGTACTTGCCCTTGCTGCCCTCGGGCAGAGAGGTCAGGAACTTGGCCATTACCTGGAAAGCGTCGCGGTCATAGAAGTCGTCGCAGTTCAGTACGGCGAAGGGCTCCTTGATAACGTCCTTGCCCATCATGACGGCGTGGTTGGTACCCCAGGGCTTTTCGCGGCCTTCGGGAACGGTGAAGCCTTCGGGCAGTGCGTCCAAAGCCTGGAAGCAGAGTTCGCAGGGAACGTGACCTTCGTACTTTGCCAGGATCTGCTCGCGGAACTGCTGTTCGAAGTCGCGGCGGATAACCCATACGATCTTGCCGAAACCGGCCTGGATGGCATCATAGATGCTGTAGTCCATAATGCTCTGACCCTGAGGGCCGAGAGTGTCCAACTGCTTCAGACCACCATAGCGGCTACCCATACCGGCAGCCAGAAGGAATAGTGTAGGTTTCATTGTGTAAATGTGTTTAAATAGGTTAACATAAAGTATTCTTTCGCTACAAATATACAAAGAAAAAGCATACGACGGTTCGTTGGAATACGAAAAAATGCCCATCTACTATGCAGAGACGGGCAAATTATGTTAAAAAGCAATGTGTAAGGGCAGGCAGGACAGCCTTAGAACGGGTAGCCGACGGCAAAATGATAGCCGAGGGACTTGCCGAAGGAAGGCATGTTGTAGTAACCTGGCTTGCCCGTGTCGTAGGGTGCATGAAGACCAACGCCGACATCAAAGCGGATGACAAGGAATTCCAGATCATAGCGCAGGCCGGCACCAGTACCCAAAGCCAGTTCCTTCCCGAAGTTTTTCCACTGGAAACGTCCGCCCTGGCGTGCCGGGTCATCCTTGGTGAGCCAGACATTGCCGGCATCCAGGAAGACGGCTCCGAAGAGGTTTGCCACAATGGGAAAACGGTATTCTGCATTGCACTCGAAACGTATGTTGCCCACCTGGTCAAGATACGAATAACTGCTTTCCGCAGGGTTGTAACTGCCGGGACCTATGCCACGCACGCCGAAGGCACGGATACTGTTGGCGCCGCCGGCAGAGAAGAGGTCGGCATAGGGTGCGGTCTTGTCGCCATAGTTCCAGATGAATCCAAGGTAGCCGCGAACCACCAGTTGGCTGCGGGGAGAGACGCGGAGCATGTGCGAATACTCTGCCGTGTACTTCTGGAACTGGATGGCCTGCTTTGTGAAGAGGGACACGCGTCCCTGGTGCTTCTGTACCTTGGGGCTGGTCCATGTGAAGGCATACTCCATGCTGGGAACCAGTTTGTCGCGCAGACTCTCGTAGAGGGCCGGGTTCTCTGTCATCAGGCTGTCGAAGCGTTGCGTGGTGCTGAGCAGGTGGTTGTATTCCAGACGTACTGGCGTGAACTCGTGAATGATGTTTTCGCCCTTCTGGAATGTCCACTTTATACGTGCTCCGGCACTGGCGCTGCCATAGTATCCGGCACGGTTCATCCACTTGATGTCCATCTTGAACAGGGTGGATGCCTGTATCCTTCTGTCCAGTTTGCGCCACAGGTTGCCGAAGAATATGAAGCGTGGGTAGGTGAGGTTCAGGTTGCCGCCCAATTCCCACGAGTTGATGCCTGTCTTGTCGCCCTGCATGTTGGCACCGGTCTGCCATTCGTATGAACCGTTCACACCCAAAGTGAGGGTTTCGGCACCACGGAAAGCGTTGCGCTTGTTTATGGAATAGGACAGTCCGGGACCGAGCAGACCATTGGTCTTGTTGGTAATCTTGGCTTCGAACTCGCTATCGTATGGTTTGTCCAGCATGCATTGGATTTCCAGATCCAGGGTATCATTGAATTGCATGTTGTTGTACTTGCCTTTCAGCAGGGCGGTATCCCGTGGCACATAGTTCACCTGTACGGAGGAGAAGATGCCCATGCCGGAGAGTTTGCTGATCATCAGGTTGTTCAGGTCCTGATTGTAGAGGTCGCCTTTCTTCAGGTACAGGTATCTGTAGAAGGCGGACAGACGCAGGGAAGGCTTGCGCTTCTTGCCTCCGCTCCATTGCATGCTCAGATTGCGCAGGGAGAAGGAATCGGTCAGTTCGCGTGTATTGTACTTCAGTATGGTGATGCGTGTCTTGCCTATGTGGAAGGGTTGTTTGGCCGCCTGAGTCATGGTGGGCGAGGGGAGGACCTGCAGTTGTACGTGTTCGGGGCGCATCAGCGTGTCTGCCCTGTATGCAATGTGGTCGCTGCGGAAGAAGTAGTGTCCGCGGTTGCGCAAAAGGGAGGCTATACGGTCGCGTTCGTTGGAAAGCGTGGGGACGTTGAAGGGATCGTTTCTCTTCAGAAGGGATGCGTCCATGCTCTGCCGGATGAGCGTGTCTATGCTCAGGGGGAAGTCGCGGTATTCAATGCTGTCCAGATGGAACAGTTCTCCGGGCAGAATCTGGTAGGAGATTTTCTTCTTTCGTGGGTTCTTCACATCCTCGATGCGGTATTGCACATCGCCACGGAAGTAGCCATGGTTGCGCAAGGTGTTTCGTGCCACCTGGGTGCGGATGCCTGGACTTACTGTGCTGATGTACTTTGGCGTGGCTCCAAGGGTGTTCATCATCCACTTGCCGAAAGCGCTTTCGCTCTGGCCGTAGCGGTTCCATACCCACAACCCAATGGTAAATGGATGTGTCCAACGGCTCGAACCCATGATGGTGCCGTTGGGGGCATAGGCAAGTGCGCCGGCCACTTCGGCACGTGCCGTGCTGTATGCCTCGTTGTCAATGATTTCCTGACGGTGCAGGCTGTCCTTCTCTTCCTGTGTGAGTTCCCTCTGCTTCAGTTCCTCCACTACGGTGGTATTGCCGCGAAGCACGTCCTCCACGGCTGTATATGCATCGGCCACGGCGGTTATCACTCCTGTGGAGTCCTTGCTCTTCTTGCGTTTCTCCCCCCAGCGGTGTCCATAGGAAAAGTCCTTGATGCCGGCATAGAGGTATTCATCCTCAGGGATGTTCTTGGTCTGGTAACATCCCGTCAGCATCAGCACCAGGAGCAAGAGGAGAGGCAACCTGTATACCTTATTATATATATTATTATATGTGGTCATGTCGCGGCACTTCATTATTTTCTCGTTCCCGTTATCACCTTTCCGTTCTCCGTTTTGCGTTTTGCGTTTTTCTTTGTGTCGCGGAAGATGAACAGTTCGCCCAGGTTCTCGGTCTTTCGGCGTAGCACAAGGCTGGCACCCATTTCCATCACCTCGGAGTCGAGGATGGACTCCGTGTCCTTGTTGTAGAAGGCTTTCACGTAGCGTGTGCCCGAGTTGTCCAGACGGTATTCCACGGACACGTTGTTGATGATGCTCATGCCCGTGTTCTGTGCATCGTTGCCCGAACTTACCTTGCCACCGATGATTACGCTGATGCGGTTGCCCCAGAAACGTTTTGCAAAGGAGAAGTTGTAGTCCGTCTGTGCCGCACCCGTGGCACTGGTGGTGTTGTCTATGCCGAAACCGATGTCTATGGTGGACAGAGCCTTGCCTGCTATGTTGGAAATCTGGCTGTTCAGGAACGAACTGAGGGCACTGGTAGCATCGAATCCCTCTCCGCTTCCGCTGTTGGGCGACAGGTACATGCCTGTGGTCAGCATTGCCACGGCGGCACGTCCGCGGTCCTCTATGGACATGGAGGCGAGTTCGTTCTGCACCGTCAGGTCCTCCGGGGCTTGCAGGGTGAACTCAAGTCCGAGGTCGGAGAGAGTCTGGGTTATCTTCAAACCCACGTCGAAGTTTACGGTTCGTGTCACGTTGTTGTTGGATACGGAAGCCTTCTTGCGTTCGCTTGCACTGATGTTCAGTTTGGGGTTCATCATGTCGCCCATGAATTCCACATAACTTCCGCTGTCAATCCTGAAGTTCTTCAGTGACACCACCACCAGACTGTAGTCCATGCTTCCGGACAGCACGGTATAGCGTCCGAAGAGTTTCAGGCCCGAGAGCATGTCGTAGGTCATGCGCAGTTCGCCACCGCCCTCCAGTTCTATGTTGTCCTGCCCGTCCTCGCTCATCAGACAATGTATTGTCGTGGCCTCGTCGATGTTTACCTGGAAGTCCATCTTCACGTTCTGTTCGGGCAGGGCTATGGGCTTGGTCTCTGTGGTGTCGGAGAAGTCGGTGAATGTGACCAGACTGTTCAACTGGTCGTCCACCACGAGGGGAGAGTCCTTCATCACGTACGTTACGTTCGTCTTGCCGTTGATGTTCAGACGGCCGCGGATGTCCAGGTTGTCCAAGGTTCCGCGCATACGTCCGAAGAGGTCCACGTACACCTTACCGTATGCTTCGGCTCCCTTACGCTTGGGCGCGTTGATAAGATTGAAGTCGCGTGCCACCACGTTCAGGTCCAGTTTTGCCTTGCTCAGGTCAGTGAAGTCGATAGTGCCGTCCAGGGTGAGAGGGTTGTCGCCGTTGGCATACGCCTGTATCTTGTCGAGGTCCAGGAAGTTCTTCTCTATCACTATCTCGTCGTCCGGCAGACGGAGGTCTATGCTATAGGGGTCGGAGCAGATGTGCATGCTGTCCGTGGCGATGGAACCCGACATGAGGGGTGCAGAGACTGGTCCCTGCACATCCAGCGTGCCGCTGATATAGCCCTCCAGACGTGCCATGTTGTCGGTGATGAAACCGTTGGCAATGTTCAGGGGCAGGCGTAGCAGGTTTGCCTCGGCCTCTATCTGCCCTTCTTCGTCCTGAGTCCAGTACTTGCCGCTCAGCAAGGCTATTTCGCGGTTGTTCTGAGACAGTATTCCGTCCACCAGGTGCGAACCGTCGGCATTGGGGAAGTAAATCATCTCCATGCCTATGTCGCCAAGCGGACTTCCCTCGAAGCCCATCTTCTTCACGTCCATGTCCACCGATACCGTGGCCTGTTCTTCCTCCTTCACGGCATGTATGTCGCCGTTCAGCATACCCGTCACCATGGGCATGAAGGGCAGGACGCGTGAAAGTTCGCCAAGGTTGAAGTTGGCGATGGACAATGTGATGTCCTGTTGTGCCGTTTCGCTCGGAGTGCTATACAGGTTCAGGGCGGTTCCGTCGTCGGCAAGCAGGTTCATGTCTGCCTTTATGTGGTTTGACTTGTCAATGGACACGAAGTTGTCGGCATTCACCTTGAAGCGGCGGTATGCAAAGATGGGGTCGAGCGGAGTAAGTCGCACCTTCAGTGCGCTATCCGCTATGCCCACGTTAAGTCCGAAGTCCACGCCCTTGTTGCCTTTTCCGTCAATGAACAGGAAACTGCTCTCCAGGCCCTTGGGCGTTACGAGCGCATTCAGCGAGGCATCGAAGTTGACCACCTTGTTCCTGGGGCCGTTCTTCACCCTTGCCATCATCTTCACACCTTCGGCAAGGTTCTTTATGTTCCATGAAATGGAGTCGATTACAACTGCCGCGGTTCTCAGTTTGTCCATGTGTCCCTGGCCGTTCAGACCCTCTTCGGGATTCGTTGTCAGGTCGAAGGCCATCTCGTTCATCGTTGCTCCGAGCATGGAACGCATGATGTTGGCCAAGGGGTTGTTGTTGCCGCACAACAGGTGCATGTCCACTCTGGGCAGGCGCCTGTTCAGTTCTTCCATGTCCAGCACGCGCTCTTCCCTCTGACGGGTCAGTTCCTGCATGAAGGCATCGGTCTTCTTCAACAGGGAGTCCATGCCCTCGTCGGAATGGAACTGGAGCCAGAGGTTGCCGGCATTGGTGCGAGCCAGGATGCTTTCCTCGTTCATCTTCACCTCCAGGTTCAGGTCAAGGGGATAGTAGGTGGTGTCTGGCGTGGCCAGTTCTATGCTATGCATGCTGCCGTTCAGACGGTGCGTCTGTTTCATGTCAGTGCCGCCGTCCAAACTCAGTGTCATTGACGCTACAATAGAATCCTTCGTTATGCCCAGTGCCTGGAAGTTAATCTTGTTCATGGACAAGGCGAAGTCGGCCTTGGAGTCCTGTTTGTCTATGTAGGCATTGGCACAGGCGTTTGCCATGAGAATGTCGTTGTCGCAATGCAGTTCTACGGTAGCCTTGCCGCGTTTCAGAAGGGCGGTAAGTCTGGCATTGTCCACATCCCATTCCTTGTATTCAAGATGTTTCAGGTCCACCTCCGCTTCCATGCCTGTAGCCTTGGAGAGAGGGTCGGTGCCATGTCCGTGAAGTTCGGCCGAGAGGGTAAGCATACCGATGCTGTCCTGGGGCAGGAAGTTGCGGATGTCCATGTCGTTGGCATGCAACTTGGCCATGTATGCCATGTTGTCCAGGTCCAGTGAGGCCTTGGCACGCATGCTGCCCTTGCCTTGCCTGAGAAGGGCGTCGGCCTTGTATGTATTGCCTTGTATCCTGGTGTCTGCCGACAGGTTCATGCGTGGGAAGTTCACCCCGGAGAGACCCAGATAGCGGCGCACGAAGTCAAGGTTCATGGTGCTTGCGTCCCAAAGGAGGTGTGCCCTCATTCCCTTGTCGGCCATGGCATCGGCAACGTATCCCTCTGCCTGTATGTCTATTGCCGTAGGCATGAACAGGTGCAGGGTGTCTATGGTAATGGAATCGATGTTGCCGTTGGCGGCAAAATGGGCGTTCAGGGGTAGGGCAGGGTATGCCTTTGCCAGGTCCTCGGGTATGAAGTCCTTGGCTATGCCGAGCAGGTCGGTGTGGTCCAGTGAAGCCCTGATGTTTGCGGACAACTGTCCTCCGCCCTTTGGCGTGAAGGCGTTGAAGTCCATGTGCAGGTTGCCGTCGATGAGGCTCTTTCTCTCGTCGGGAGAACCTGTGCTGATGTGGAATTTCTGCAGGGATAGCGCCAAGGAGTCCATCCAGAGTCCCTCCGCACCGAGCGAGGCGGCGGACAGGGGAATGCATGTGCTTGCTCCTGCCGTGTCTTTCATGCACAGATGCAGGGTGTCTATGTCTATCCCCAAGGAACTGACGGCATATATGCCATCCTCCAGACGAATATCACCACCGGCGAGGTATGCCTTCCTGATTTCCGTGCTGACGGCCATCGTGTCCCCTGCCGTGCGGAAACCTATGCTTGTGTTGCTGATGTTTATGCGTCCCACCAGAATAGTCCAGGGTAGGGGAGCGCTCTCGGTGGTGTCTACTATTGTGGTGTCGCGCATGCTGATGTCCAGACGGCAACCCTCTATGGACGCGCCGCTCAGCCGTGCAAGGCCGTTTTTCAGGTCGGTGTCCTCGCGGTCGAGGTGCAGAAGTCCCAGATGTCCGCCTATGTGCATCTGCGGAATCAGGTCTGCCGAGTTGAAAATTCCTTCCCTGATGTCTATGCCGTCCACACCCAGTTGCCCCTGGAATATCTTGCCGAAGTCCATGTCCACCACCACAGACCCCGTGTGCAACAGGGTGTCACCCTCCTGCACGGCGGTAAGGTCTTCCAGTTCTATGTCGAGGGGGAAACTGATGCCCACCCTCTTTAGGGTGATGTCCATGCCCGTTGCCTCGGAGGCGATGCCAATGGCCTTCTGTACTGCCCAGTTCTGTATGGGCGGAATGTACAGAAGCGTTACCAGCAGGACGGGTATGAGTAGCAGAGCACCAAGCGTGATGCCTGTCCATTTCAGTATGCGTCGGATGATATTCAAAAGGATGGGGGACGTTAGAGTGTGTAGTGTGTCTTATTCCGTTGCCTCTTTGCACAAGGCCAGCCAAAGTCTGTTGTCGGGCACGGGTGCCGTGACGGAAATCGTCTCGTGGCTCACGGGATGTTCCAACGTGAGATTACGGGCATGCAGGGAGATGCTTCCGTCGGGATTGCTTCTCGGTGCACCGTATTTCAGGTCGCCCTTTATTGGGCATCCCATCTTGGCCAGTTGGCACCGTATCTGGTGGTGCCGTCCGGTGTGCAGGTGTATTTCCAGGAGGTGGTACCTGTCGCCAGAGGCAATGAGTTCGTAATCCAGCACGGCCTTCTTTGAGCCCGGCACTTCGCGGTCGTAGGCGCGTGCCGTGTTGTTCTTTTCCTGACGTGTGAGCCAGTGCGTCAGCGTGCCTTTGGGCATTTGCGGACGGTTCTGCACTATTGCCCAATAGGTCTTGCTTACCTTGTCGTGCTCGGCAAACATCTTGTTCAGGCGTGGCAGGGCCTTGCTTGTCTTGGCAAAAAGCACCACGCCCGATACGGGCCTGTCCAAACGATGCACCACTCCCAGATATACGTTGCCGGGTTTGTTGTGCTTCTCCTTCAGCCAGTCCTTTACAATATCAGAGAGGGGAGCGTCTCCGGTCTTGTCGCCCTGGACTATCTCCCCTGCCTGTTTGTTTACGATTATCAGATGGTTGTCTTCGTATAGAACGGTCATCTGCTTGGATTACATGTTCATGCCGCCGTCCACCTGGATAACCTGGCCGGTAACGTAACTTGACAGGTCGCTGGCCAGATACAGGGCGGTGTTGGCGATGTCCTCGGTCTGTCCGCCGCGGCGCAGGGGTATCTTCTTCTTCCACTCCTCGCGTACCTCGTCGGGCAGTGCGGCGGTCATGGCAGTTTCAATGAAGCCGGGGGCTATGGCGTTGGCACGTATGCCCTTGGGACCCATTTCCTGAGCCACGCTCTTTGCCAGGGCTATCATGCCGGCCTTGGAGGCTGCATAGTTGGCCTGTCCGGCATTGCCGTGAACGCCCACCACGCTGGCCATGTTTATGATGGAACCGCCACGCTGGCGCATCATCACGGGCACGCAGGCATGGATGAAGTTGAAGGCCGACTTCAGGTTCACGTTGATGACGGTATCCCACTGGGCTTCTGTCATGCGGAGCATCAGGCCGTCCTTGGTGATACCTGCGTTGTTTACCAGAATGTCTATAGTGCCGAAGTCTTCCTTTATCTTCTTTACCGTCTCCTCTGTCTGTGCGAAGTCGGCGGCATTGCCGGCGTATGCCAGGCACTTCACGCCGATGGCCTCTATCTCCTGGCGTGTGGCCTCCAGGCCTGCGGCCATCTCGTCGTTCAGCACCAGGTCGGTGAATGCGATGTTTGCACCCTCAGAGGCGAACTTCAAGGCGATTGCCTTGCCGATACCACGTGCCGCACCTGTTACGAGGGCGGTTTTTCCTTCCAATAGTTTCATAATCCTTAATGGTATTTATTTGTTGTATTGCTTGCTTAGCGAACGGTGGATGATTTTGTGTACTACACCTCGTATCAATCCCTTGGGCATGCCATCGGCTATGCGTCCGTAGATGAAGGGGACCTCCAGACCTCTGACCGAGTATCGGATTATGTCCACCATGAGCGACAGGTCGTCTATTTCGAACTGTCCTTTCTCCACGCCCTCGGACAGTATGGTGGTCAGGAGCATCTTCTCGTTGCGGTCGAAGCGCTGGCGGATGAGGCTCACGCGCCAGATGTCGCGGAAGAACTCTGCGCGTATGTTGCCGTTGCGCTGCACCACGTCCTTAATGGCCTGCAGGTGTGCATAGATGAGGGCCACGAGTTTGTCCTCGGGGTCCATTTCCTGCTGGGCCACCTCGGCCATCTTCTGTGCCATCAGTTCCAGTTCGTCCTGAACCACGGCATCATAGATGTCGTCCTTGCTCTTGAAATATGTGTAAAGCGTGCGCCTGCCCTTGCCTGAAGCCAGTGCGATGTCGTTCATCGTGGTTTCCTCTATGCCTTGTTTGGCAAACAGCGTGCGTGCAACCTCTATCAGTTTGTTCCTTGTTTTCTCTACCGCCATACTATATATGTATATAAGGTGTATTTCAGTGCAAAGGTACGTTTTTTCCGTCACATAAACAATTATTTTGCATTTTTTCACTAAAACGTTTGGCAGTGTCGGGAAAAAGGCATACCTTTGCACTCGCAAACAAGAAACGACGCCTATGTCGCGTTCAAGTTTGATACGCAATATCGCGGGGTGGAGCAGTTGGTAGCTCGCCAGGCTCATAACCTGGAGGTCGCCCGTTCGAGTCGGACCCCCGCAACAGAAGTGGTGGTGGAACTCCCTGGTTAAAGCTTGTCTTTGCTGGGGAGTTCTTTTTATTTCTACAGGATACTGATGAAGGTATTATACATACATGGTTTTGCTTCGGCAGGTAGCACGGGCAGTGCCACCCAGTTGCGCAATCACCTCTATCCCAAGGGAGTGCAGGTGCTCAGTCCCGATGTCCCTGTAGAACCGCTTCGTGCCATAGAGTTCCTCCGCCGGTACGTAGCCGAGCACCAGCCCGACCTTATCGTCGCCACCTCCATGGGAGCCATGTATGCCGAGCAGTTGCGCGGTATCAGACGCATCCTGGTGAATCCCTCCTTCCACATGGCACGCCTGCTCACCTTCCGTGGCATGGGCCGCCAGGAGTTCCGCAACAAGCGCGAGGACGGCGCACGCGACTTCAAGGTGGACAAGCAGATGATAGCAGAGTTCAAGGAGGTGGAGAAACAGAGTTTCCAGGGCATCACCCCCGAGGAGAAAAAACTCGTTTGGGGTCTCTTCGGCACCAAGGACAAGAACGTGAACTGCCAGCCCGACTTCCGCAAGCAATACGGTTCGGAGCAGATGGCCCTCTTTGAGGGCGAGCATTACTTGAATGGCGTGGTGCTTGGCAAGGTAATCATACCTCTGGTAGAGAAACTTCTGGGGATATGACCCTCGTAGCGTGCGGCATATATATAAGGAATAAACGAAAACAGATACAAAACTATGTTTGAAAATCTTTCGGAGCGTCTCGAACGCTCGTGGAAAATACTGAAGGGTGAGGGCAAGATTACCGAAATCAATGTTGCCGAGACCCTCAAGGACGTGCGTCGCGCCCTGTTGGATGCCGACGTGAACTACAAGGTGGCCAAGACCTTCACCGACACCGTGAAGCAGAAGGCTCTGGGACAGAACGTGCTCACCGCCGTGAAGCCCCAGCAGTTGATGGTGAAGATCGTGCACGATGAACTGGCAGAACTGATGGGTGGCGAAACCGCCGAACTCAACCTGCCCGGCCGTATCGGTGAGCCCAGCATCATTCTGATGGCCGGTTTGAACGGTTCCGGTAAGACCACCATGAGCGGCAAACTGGCCAAGATGCTCAAGGAGAAGAAGCACAAGAGTCCCCTTTTGGCCGCGTGCGACACCTTCCGCCCCGCCGCCATGGAGCAGTTGCGCGTGCTCGGCGAGCAGGTTGGCGTGCCCGTGTACATCGAGGAGGGCGCTACTGACCCCGTTCAGGTGGCCCTGAATGCCATCCGCGAGGCAAGGTCCAAGGCTCACGATGTTGTCATCGTGGATACCGCCGGCCGTCTTGCTATTGACGAGGAACTGATGCAGCAGATTTCCGACATCAAGAACGCCATCAATCCTCACGAAATCCTCTTCGTGGTGGATGCCATGACCGGTCAGGATGCCGTGAACACCGCCAAGGAGTTCAACGAGCGCCTCGACTATACCGGTGTTATCCTCACCAAGTTGGACGGTGACACCCGTGGCGGTGCAGCCCTGTCCATCCGCACCGTGGTGAACAAGCCCATCAAGTTTGTGGGTACGGGCGAGAAGATGGAGGCCATAGACCCCTTCCATCCTGCACGTATGGCCGACCGTATTCTGGGCATGGGCGACATCGTTTCTCTCGTGGAACGCGCCCAGGAGCAGTTCGACGAGGCTGAGGCCAAGAAACTGGAGGCCAAGATTCGCAAGAACAAGTTCGACTTCTCCGACTTCTACAACCAGATTCAGCAGATCAAGAAGATGGGTAACCTCAAGGACCTGGCCAGCATGATTCCCGGCGTGGGCAAGGCGCTGAAGGACGTGGACATCGACGACAATGCCTTCAAGGGCATCGAAGCCATCATCCAGAGCATGACTCCCTACGAGCGCGAGCATCCCGAGTGTCTCAACACCTCACGCCGTCACCGCATAGCCAAGGGCGCAGGTGTGGAACTCCAGCAGGTTAACCGTCTCATCAAGCAGTTCGACCAGACTCGCAAGATGATGAAGATGATGACCGACAAGTCCAAGATGGCCCAGATGGCCAGCATGATGAAGGGAAGAATGTAAATTAAACGGAAAAGTGAAAACGGAAAACGGAAAACTGTCCTTAACAGTAATTAGTAATTAACGTGGAGCGTTGAGCGTTGAGCGGTAGGGACGCTGCGTGCAGCGTCCGTAGTTTTCCGTTTTCCGTTTTCCGTTTTCCGATAAAAAATTATACTATGCAGATAATAGACGGAAAAGCAACCGCTGCCCAGATAAAGGCAGAAATAAAGGCTGAGGTTGAAAGCATAATAGCCTCCGGAGGCCGTGCGCCCCATCTTGCCGCCGTGCTTGTGGGTCATGACGGTGGTAGCGAGACATACGTCCGCAACAAGGTTCTTGCCTGCGAGGCATGCGGTTTCCAGAGCACCTTGCTCCGCTACGAGGACGACATCACCGAGGCAGAACTGCTTCAGGTTGTGGACGGTCTCAACAACAATCCCGAAGTGGACGGCTTCATTGTCCAGTTGCCCCTGCCCAAGCACATCGACGAGCAGAAGGTGACGGAGGCAATCCTGCCCGAAAAGGACGTGGACGGTTTCCATCCCGTCAACGTGGGACGTATGTCCATAGGTCTGCCAGCCTTCATCTCGGCCACACCTCTGGGCATCCTCACCCTGTTGCGCCGCTACAATGTGGAGACACGTGGCAAGAAGGTTGCCATCCTGGGCCGTTCCAACATCGTGGGCAAGCCCATGGCGTCGCTCATGATGCAGAAGCAGTGGGGCGACTCCACCGTCACGGTCCTTCATTCCCATTCCGCCAACCTGGCAGAAGAATGCCGTCAGGCCGACATCCTCATTGCCGCCATCGGCAGTCCTGCCTTCGTTACGGCAGACATGGTAAAGCCCGGTGCCGTGGTTATCGACGTTGGCACCACCCGTGTGCCCGATGCGTCACGTCCCAGCGGATTCCGCCTTCAGGGCGACGTGGACTTCCAGGCGGTATCCCCCCTGTGCTCTGCCATCACCCCCGTGCCGGGCGGAGTAGGTCCCATGACCATCTGCATGCTCATGCTCAACACCCTGCAAGCATACAAACAGCGTGCATAATCCCCATATTTTGCACTTTCTTTGAAAAAACATGCTCTAATATTTGGAGGTTATCAGGAAAAGTTATACCTTTGCACTCGCTTTCAGGAAGCAATAACCGCTTCGGAAGGCAATACTAACCAAGATGGTGACTATAGTTCAGTCGGTTAGAGCGTCAGATTGTGGTTCTGAATGTCGTGGGTTCGAATCCCACTAGTCACCCTCCCTCCCTCCGAGTCCCCGGTTAAGCCGAATGGTTTGCTGGGGACTCTTTTTAGAACCTGCCATAAGAACTAAACATATATGAAGCAGTTAAAGGAACGTATATTGAGTGACGGAAAGTGCCTGGATGGCGGTATACTGAAGGTGGACAACTTCATAAACCATCAGATGGACCCTGTACTTATGCGAGAGATGGCAAAGGAACTCGTCAGGAGGTTTTCCGGGCACACAATCAACAAGGTTATGACCGTTGAGGCAAGCGGCATAGCACCGGCCATAATGGTAGGCGACTATCTGAACGTGCCCGTGCTCTTTGCCAAGAAGAAGACTCCGAGCACAATGGACAACATGCTGGTTACGGAAGTGTTTTCGTTCACCAAGAACAAGACATATACCGTATGTGTCAGCGGCGATTATCTCAATCCCGGGGACAAGGTGCTTTTCGTTGACGACTTCCTTGCCAACGGCAATGCCGCCCTTGGTATCATCGACCTGGTGGAGCAGGCAGGTGCCACGCTGGAGGGAATGGGATTCCTGATAGAAAAGGGTTTCCAGAACGGTGGCGAACTGTTGCGCAACAGAGGCATACATGTAGAGTCCCTGGCAATCATAGAGAGTTTGGATAATTGTAACGTAACATTCAGATAGCCATGCAGAATGGACTTATATACGGGCTGGAGGACAGGCCTCCCTTGAAGGACACCCTGTTTGCCGCCATGCAGCATCTGCTGGCAATATTCGTGGCCATCATTACCCCTCCGCTGATTATATCCGGAGCACTGGGCTTTGATGTGGAGACGACAAGTTTCCTTGTGTCCATGTCCCTGTTTGTGTCAGGCATCGCCACGTTCATCCAGTGCAAGCGCTTCGGAGGGGTGGGATGTGGCCTGTTGTGCGTGCAGGGCACGAGTTTCTCGTTCATCAGCCCCATCATCATGGCAGGTGCGATAGGAGGACTGCCTGCCATTTTCGGCGCTACCATGGTTGGTGCACTTGCAGAAGTGTTTGTCAGCCGCATCCTTAAGTATGCCATGAAGATAATCACTCCGCTTGTGTCGGGCATAGTGGTAACGCTGATAGGCATAAGCCTCATAAAGGTAGGCATCACCTCTTGCGGCGGTGGTGCATCGGCAATAGAGGACGGCACCTTCGGCTCTTACAGGAACCTTGGCATCGCTGCCCTTGTCCTGCTGCTTATAGTATTCTTCAACCGCAGTTCCAACCGCTATTTGCGTATGGGTTCCATTATCATAGGCATAGCGATAGGGTATGCGGTTTCCTTTTTCTGTGGCATGGTGGACTTCAGTACAATGCCGGAATATTCCATATTCAATGTCCCCGTACCGTTCAAATACGGTGTGTCGTTCAACGTCTCTGCCATACTGGCTTTTGCCATTGTCTATGTGATTACGGCCATAGAGGCATACGGCGACATAACGGCCAACTCGCTCATTTCCGGAGAACCTGTTGAGGGGCGGCCCTTCTTGAAGCGTGCCCAGGGAGGTATTCTTGCCGACGGGTTGAACTCCCTTATAGCAGGTGCGCTCAATTCGTTCCCCAATTCCATATTTGCGCAGAACAATGGCATGATACAACTTACCGGTGTGGCCAGCAGATACGTGGGCTATTTCATAGCCTTGTTCCTTGTGCTTTTGGGATTTTTCCCGGTTATCGGTGTAATCTTCTCCTTTATGCCCGACCCTGTGCTTGGCGGAGCCACCCTGCTCATGTTCGGTACCGTGGCCTCGGCGGGAGTGAAAATCATCGCCTCTCAGCAAATAGACCGCAAGGCCACTCTGGTCATCGCCATCAGTTTCAGCATGGGACTTGGTGTAGAACTCTATCCCGACATTCTCATGCAGTTCCCCGAAACCATCAGAAATATCTTCTCTTCCGGCATTACAACCGGAGGACTGGCGGCTATCATCTCCAACATGGTTATCCGGATAAAGGAGTAGTTGCACCAGTCCTAGCGTGCTTTTGCCAGTCCTCATAGTATAAGGACTTGAGTCCTCCTACTACGAGGACTGCAGTCCTCTTACTATGAGGACTCGTCATTCGTTCCAGTTGAAGGCCTCCAGATACGAGTCGAACTTGTACTCGTCCTTGATGCCTAACTGGTGCAGTGTCTCCATTATCAGGTCCTGTTCCTGCTGTGTCAGCAAGGTTTTGCCGTTGCGACGCTCAAAATACGGGTTGCGGCCGAACTTTTTCTGCAGTATGTCCAGAAACTTCTGATACTGTTCCTGTGTCATCTTCTTCTGGAAGTTGGTAAATCCCTTTGCGTAAACCACCGGAGTGTTGTCGCGGAAATATTTGCACTCTTCAGTTTGCGTGCACTTTTCCGGATTTACTATATGCATATATTCCTGACTCTTTACCAGGGTGATGAATGCATTGCGCCTGAGGCAACGTTGCGCCAATGGACAATCCGCATGCAGGCATACGGGATAGTGCGATGGAGTAGAGGTATGAATCTTCTTTGGCATAGTATTTATATATATCTTCTGCACCTGCAAAGATATATCATTGTTGCGGATAAAGCAAGCATCCGATACTCTTGTTTCGTTGACTTTAGTCCCTTTGGGCATCGACCTATGGTTCGTAGGTTCGGGAACTAAATGCTAAATGTGCGCTTTTCTAATAAAAAGAGCGTAATATCAATTTAAATCGTTACCTTTGTCATCGTCCCAATTAATATCATACAAATCCCGTATTTTGTAATTACAATGCTATGCTTGATTGAGCTACTTTAATAGCATCAGACCTTAATTCATTTTCATCCTCCACTGCATCGAGGACTTTATCCGCTACCCAGAGAGTAAGAAGTTCTTTTTCGTCAACATTGAAATAGTTGGCTATTTGAATAACTTGTGTACGTTTTGCACGTCTATCACCTCTTTCGATTTTTGAAAACATCGGGGTGTCAATTTCAAGAAGGGAGGCCAATTGTCTTTGTAACACTCCATTCTCCATTCTTAATTCTTTTATCTTTTGTCCTAACAGCATCTTTGTCTCTATTTTACAATTAACCTATAATTTCCCAATGACCAGACTTATCTGATCCAATTCGCTTAATTATATTTTGTTCTTGAAGTCGTTTTATAGTCTGGGCAACCCATCTTCTAGAATAACCAGTTATATTTGCTAAATCCGTCATGGTTGCTCGAGGGTTATTACTTATTTGCTCTATGATTTTGAGTGCACTTTTGGGTGCAGTTTGCAGTGCACTTTCGAGTGCAGTTTGCAGTGCACTTTCTGGTGTACTTTGTAGTGCAGTTTTTAGTGAACCTCGTTTAGATGCTTTTAATGAACCATCTTTATGTGCTATGTCTGCGATAATATTACCAGCAGCTTCATGACAAGGAATAGTTATTCTAAAGAAGGTACGTTCATCGTCTGTAACTACAGTAGCTCTGGGTGAACCATTGTTTTCCAAAACATTTTGGATTGTTGGGATACCAGTGCTACGTCCCTCTGTCAAATCCAACTCCTTAAGGTATTCACCAAGCCTGCGATTACGATAACGCTTAGATACCAAAATTTCGCATCTTGAGATATCAGCAGCAGATATGCTTCTATCAGGGCCACCGACATTCTGTATGGTTATTCCTTGAGGTTCTACAGTGATAACCACGGGTTCCCATTCACGATAATCTCTATGATAGAGTGAGTTCGTCACACTCTCTTCCAATGCTTGGTATGGATAAGTAACAAACTTTTGACTTCTACTACTATCCTTGGGTTTTATCACCGTCTGCATAACAAGCATACGATTCAGGTATTCCAATGTTCTGTCAATTATCTGGGTGATGGAGCCCTTAATTACAGGACCTTCGTATAAGTTGTTAGGGTTATTTAATCGTCCTTCAGGAAAATATACCACTTCAACTTGTGTACGCTTAAAGAATTTGCCTGGATCTTCACAGAACATCATAGCTGCCACATTTCTGAGCATACGATTTTCCTTGGGGCCAACATACAAATCCATCTGTTCCAAAATACTTTCGAGAGGTTTTGTATATAGTTCATTGGCAAGTTTACTACCCACCTTCACCAAATATTCTCGTAGTAACAGCGTAGAAATATCCTCTATCTTAATATCAGGATTTCCACGTTCATCAAATGGCACACGACTTGCCAATTCACGCAGCTCGTCAAGAACTTCACCCTTGGCTATGATACTACTCGTGCCACTACGAACGTAGAAATACTCCTTTGTGTTACTCTTGGCTGTAACATTTTCTGGTACAGAATATGGTCGGTTGATTCCTGCAGGACACCATATAACAAGAACAGATTTGCCATCTACCTCTTCAACGCTCGTGCGAGGCATGTAGTAAGGGGAAATCTTGTTGTTGTAACCTACCATCTCCTGAAGGATACCATCAATCTTTTCTGTAGGTATTCCTTGTACAGGACGAATTGCCATACCGGTTTCTTCATCAGTATCAACACCGACCACAATGTAGCCACCTCCAAGGTCATCAAAGTCATTGGCAAACGCACATATGCTATGGTATATGCTTGCTGCATTCCATCCCTTCTTGAACTCTATCCGGTTGGATTCTATCTTCTGCTTGTTGAGCAGGTCGTTTATGTTTATTGCAAGTGCCATAATTTTAATCAATTATACTTTCGGAATTATCATTATGTTTCTCCTTGTTTTTAAGAACAAGTTCCTTACTGGTATTAGCATAACAATAAACACAAAAATGTCGACAAGTATTATACATACCTATATCTTTACTTACCATACATCCGCATACTTTGCGTTGGCCTGGATCCTTTACTTTCTTTTCTTTATTTGGCAATGGAGGCAGTTGACCGAACATGTCACGTATAGGCCATTTCAATGTATGTAGATAATATACTAGCTCTTCATCATCCGCAAAGATTCTTTTCATTAGTTCTCCATCAATGCAACGATTATGCTCTATACCATATCCTTCAAGTTCAGCTTCTTCTCCACAGGTGGCCATAGTGATATTCCAACCTTCTGATTTCCATGCCTCCCTAATTTTAATAAGACCATCAATAATTTCATTTCGCTGCGATTCTGTTATTTCAGCAGTTTCTACATTTTCTTTTGTAAAGCAAGTAGTTTCCTTTACAAGGTTGTTTTGTACTTTACGATAAGACTTAACATCTACAAAACTAAATACCAGTTTATCAGTATAACCTTTAAGAAGATTGCCTACATGCCATATTCTTTTAAGTAGTTCTCGAGGAGTTATATGCTTAGTTACGATTAGAGGATCGAATCGCCAAATGACTTTCTCCTTTCCAATCATGTCAGATAGTTTTTTGAAGGTATTAACCCTTTCTTCAACAGATGGAACATTTGGTTCAAACCCCTCATTTACATAATCGTTGAGAGTAACTTGAAAATAATAGTGAATACCACGTTTGTCGAGTTCGTGCAGATATGGCAATATCGGTTTGGGATTCTTTGTCCAAAAAACTATAACCTTACAATTCTTAAAAGAAATATACATTGGTTGTTGATTGAACGGATTATACCACACACAATAACCTTTTACCAAGCGGTTAAAAAACCACTTGGAATAAAAGGCTGGAATGTCAGTTGAACGACTAGCAGAGATAATGACAGGAGCACTAGCTTCAACTTGCTCGCCAGTATCGTTCGTAATATATATCTTATCTATTAGCATATCTATCGAATAATTCCTGCTTAAGTCTTTCTAACAAAGCCTTATTCTCTATTGTTGAAGGTATCCATGAAGGATTATTACCTTTTGTAAATGTGCATTTATTGATAAAATGCTTTATCGTATTATTATTTGTTCGAGGACTATCTTCACGACCATAATAATAACCATTAGGAGCATAATCTTTCTGAAAAGAGATTATTTTTTTTGCTAAAACTTCACGAACTTCATTTGGTAGATAAGATCTAGACAATATGAAATTATCGGCATTGATATCATCAACAAAATTAGCAGAAGTCGCATTGATAGGACGGAGATTGCTTTGTCCTTCTGAAATGGAAGAATCTTGTTCCATATCTTTTTTGAGTCTCCCTGCTTCATTATCTCCAGATAAAACACTCTTAATTGTTTGAGTAGCGTGCTGTAATCCATCCATTAAACCATCAAATAATCCTCTTTCTGTTTTTTCGGAACTTTGTTTTTTTATAGGCTTATCAATACGTTGGTCACAATAGCTTGGAACAAAATGTTCCTGTATTCTTTTCCATGCTGCACAAGGTCCATTCTTTGTTGGTTTCCAACCGTCAAATTTTTTCAGTATGGTTACAAAAGCATAATAGTCTTGATTATTGCCATTTTGGACAAGAGCTTCATCGAGTGATGTAAGTAGTTTCTGCTTATCTCTTTTGATTACCGACACCGCATAAGTTCTAATACCATTTTGCCAATCTTCAAGAGCTTTTTTCTCGTCATTCTGAAGAACACTGCTTCGATCATTCTCTTTGACTGGATAATCCTTTTGTTCTATGTCAGACGAAATATTGAGAGTTACAGGAATACTTTTTTCATGAAGTTGCCCATACATTTCGCGATAAACTTTAGATACATAATTTGACTCCTTATTAAGGATTAAATCTGTAAAATCACGAGTAAGATTTGCAAAACCATTAAGAACCCCATAAAATGCAAACGCAATACGATAGTCATACATGCCTTTACTTTGCATGAACTTCAGAAGTTGTTCCCACTCATCCCCTTTAATTAAAACAGCCGAGATAGAGGATAATAATCCATTATCCCAAACTTGATTAAATTCCTCACCGCGAACGTGGCGACGAAGTTGATTGAGATAAGTTCTAACTGGACTATTGTCCCACTCTACTCCAATGACATTTTTTGCAGACTTTGTTATTTCGTCCGAAAGAATTTCTTTGATCGAGTTAATTTTTCCATTGAAAGACTTAGAGCAAAGAACATCATTTGTCCAAGTAAGAAACAAACTAGCCAACAGGCTATCAGTTATAGCTTTTTGTGCGACAACTTTATCCTTTGATGAAATAATTATCTCACCTTCATCAGGGTCTAAATTAACAACATAAGACTCCATTAAAGTCTTTGCATGGGAAATTTCTCGATTAACCCACGCTACGGATTGGTTATTTTCACCATCACTTTGAAGTCCATAAATCAACTTGGTTCTATCAACAGAAGTGAAAATATAGCCATGCTGTCTGAAAATATTAAAGATTCGATCAACTAATTGCTTATTACCAATTTCTTTTTCTAAATCAATGTAAATGGGTTGCAGACTATCTAGAAAATCAAATAGCTGGTTCAATCTATTACGCTGAATATTAGAAGGTACTCTGTCATAACTAGACAAAACTGATGAAAAAATATTTTGAATCTCGCGTAAAGTGTCAAGTTTCTGAACATATTCCTTGGTAGATGAA
Source organism: Bacteroidaceae bacterium (assembly GCA_017503065.1). Next base: position 48,846 of record JAFVTT010000019.1, read on the forward strand.
AAGTTTGCTCCTATATAATAGCCATATAAGAGGCCTTTCATCTTGTTGATTATATAATCGTCCTCCACATATTTGTTCATATCACCTACTGACAGAGAACTTGGGACTTGAACAATAGGATATGTTCCTTCAAACTGGAGTACATGTATCTTTCGCTGATATAAGCGGACGAGCTTAGTTTCCAGACTACTATCTGATAATGACATAGTAGTCGTTCTATCTTTTTTATTAAAAAAGATAAATTTTGTCTGCCAAGGATTAAGGTATATGGTTCTATCCGTATAAAATATGTCTTCTGTTAGTTGTGGATACGTTTCATCAGTATCAATCTCCAGTAACATTGGGTGATCCTCAATATCAGACATAGGACGTTCAAACGTATGAGGAGTGCCATATAGCAAGGTTATATGCTCAATGCAATTCTCTTCTACAGTAAACCAACGGGAATATCCAAATCCTCTTTTATCATAAAAGGCCTTTGGAGACAATGATTCCGTAGAGAGAATATTATTAAAGTTCAAAGAACTGGTTGGAATATAATATTTCATAATTACAAGTCTTCAATTTCGTCAATTTCTGTTGTTTTGTAAAGATTAGAATCAATCTTAGTCAATGGAGATGGTAACACTGAGGTATACATCACATATAAGTTTCTGTAAGTGCGTGTCATTGCAACATACAAAGCCTTTCTATCTGATTCATCCCCTGAGAAGTTCTCAATGTAAGGGAGGAAAACGGTCTCAAATTGCAATCCTTTTGCACTATGATAAGTCATTACCTTAGGGTTTGATGATGTGAAGTTTAGACTGTCTTGGCTATTTCTAAAATTTTCCCTGTCGTTATATCTTAGCTCATAGTTGCCTCCCATAGCCTTTAGCTTGTCATAAACACTCTTTACGTAATCGTTGTCAGGCAAGAGAATAGCCACATCCGTCATATTATTCTTGGCTATTATATCATGAATGGCTTTTATCTGGCGATCTTTATCACTATATTTCAAGAATCTTGGAACTGCGGTTTCCCTACTTTTATAAGTACTCTCTATAAATGGGGGTAAATCAACACCAACAGGTTGAACAACTCGAGCTACAGGTAAGGGGAGCCTATAATTTCGATACAATTCCCAATTCTTTACCTTCATGTTCAAAGGTACTATGGAGCTTATTCTATCTACAGGAAGAGTCGTTTTAAGACCTTCATAAATTGATTGTGCAGTATCACCAAAAAAGAAGAAATTTTTGTGGGTCGCATTTAAGAATTCTTTGATTTCTTCATCGCTGAAGTCTTGGATTTCATCAACTATTATATAATCTGCTGATGGCATATATGGAATCATGTCTCCATTTTCATCCCTACTATATACCAAATATCGTCCTCTTCTTTCGCGTTGATACTTCCATTCCTGATGATAATAGAAATCGTTAGTAAGTCCCAATTCCTGTTTTCCTGAGTTCATGTAATTACAAAGAGCTTTAGTAAAGACTATAACCTTATAGTTATTCCCATACTCTTTTTGAACTCGTTGAGCTTTAATTAACGCTAAAACAGATTTTCCACTTCCTGCACAACCTGCTACAATGCATGACTTGTCAAGGGTTTCCATTAGAACTTTAATTTGGTCGTCATCAAGTTCTGACTCTTTAATCATCCAGTCCTTTTTCATGATGCATAATTATTTGGTTTATATAATCTCCATGCAATTTTACTTCTATCATATCTCTTTAAAGAATGGCTAACGATAAATTCCTCATTATACCCTTGATTCCTCTCAAGAATTGCAACATCGCAAGCGTCAGATGCTTTATCAAGCATTTTGGCTAACCATTCATTAGACGCATCATTATATGTTGTAATGTCAGCAATACAAACTATACCTTCATCTGAAAGTTTTGGTAAAAAAGTGTTTATGATATGCTCATATGGATTTCTTTCCTCAAATTGTTTCTTTGTCACAAATTCGCAGATTGCTTTAAATGATATAACGAAATCATATTTTTGAGTTATAACATCTGTAACAACTTTCATGTCGTAAAAATCTTCTATTACTATGGGCATTATACGACTTTCAATATGGATTCCTGTTATCGAAGCAGCTTTTTTCAATATAATCTCAAGGTATCGTAATTCATGTACATTTCCATCTAATGCTCGAAGTTCAATCACTTTAATATTGGGTAAAATTTCCGAAATAGCAACAATAAATCCGATTAATTCACCCCCTGTTCCACAGCCAAAGTCAAATAAAGAAATAGAGGTTTTGTCTTGATATTGACATTTGTACTTAAAAAAATAATTCGAAAATATATGGTAAGATTCGGCGAAACTCCTTGGGAAATAAGTACCCAAATAACATAGGACTTCATCTTTCTCCCATTCTAGTACAACAAGATCTTTATTCTTTTTGCTATATTTGGCAGAAAGTATTTCAAAAATTAAATCATCTAACCATTTAGGGAGCATCACGGCTTTATTTTCCATATGATTTCTATATTATTTTGTTGTAACTTTATTGAATTGTCAGATTTTGAACACAAATTTATAAAAGGATTTGCAGATTCACGAAGAAAACTCCGAAAATCTGTAATTCTCATTTAAAAATGTTTGTTTTCTTTTTTGTTTGCGGCCAATCGTTAGCGTTTTCGTCTAGATGTAGTCATGTTACCATCATTCTTCTTCTCTCCCCAAGGCATATCAGATGATGAACCACCGCCACCAGTTCCCACATGAGTTTGTGCAGGACCACCAGAAAGCATCTCATATGTGGCTCCGAGAAGTTGGGCTTGAATCTGACTCACTTGCTCAAACGGCTCAAAGATTTCATTGACCAGTTCATATTCGGTAAGCTCACCATTCATATATTTTTGTATAACAGGATTGTATCACTTGAGATACTTCGCATCCTCAAAGTTTTCATTTTCCACCTTAGTTTGAATGCGAAGGCTTGGTATGTTTGAATGGCGAGGCGACATGCGAATATCTGTTCGTGCAGAGCGTACTCAGGCGGAACCGGCAAAGTCTTTCAAGGTGAAGGAGCAGAGGGAGGATTATGTATCAGCATCCGCTTTGCCTGTTACCTCTGCGGGCAACTCATCTTCCAACTCTTCACCATCAAATGAATCTCAGACGGAAGAGGAACTGAGGGAACGCTTGGACACTATCCGGGCAGGAAGTAAGGTAATCCATAAGAAATTCGGCAAGGGCGATGTAGTTAAAATCAACAAGAACGAGAAGTTCATATACGTAAGGTTCTGGGGTGGCGAGAAGAAGTTCATCTTCCCCGATGCCTTCTTGATGGGATTCCTGGAGATGGAATTATAGTATCAAAAAGAGGATATGCCTGTTTTCTGGCATATCCTCTTTAATGGTAGGGTAGGGACGCCACTTGTATAAGTGGCAAATACATCTTGCTTTACTTCACTACAATCTTTCCGTTGGTGATGTAGACGCCCTTGTCTGCCTGGCGTACCTGACGGCCGGAGAGGTCGTAGATTTCCGTTTTCCGTTTTCCGTTTTCCGTTTCCTCTATGTCGCCGATGCCTGTTGCGCTGTCTGTTATGTCTATGCGGAAGAGGTTGCTGTAGTTGTTGCTCCAGCCGATGCTGTTGCCCCATCCGTCGAAGACGCCCGATGCCATGACGATGAGTGAACCGTCGGTGCTGCCGTTTGAACGCTTGCTTACCAGATAGTAGGTGCCTTCCTTGGTGGCTGAAGCATCGTTTATGCTCCAGTCGCAATAGGTGGCGTTGTAGGTGCCGAGGGTTCCCTTGTTGCTGTTATATCCACCGCTGGAAGCGGCGCGCCATATCATGTATTGTTTGGTGTCCTCGTTGTAGAAACTGTACTTCCCGCTTGCCTCCTTCTTGCAGGTGAACTCTGCCTTGGCTCCCTGCTCTTTGGCTGTGGTGGTGGCCAGGGAGAGGGTGTTGCTTGCGTTGATGTACAGGGCGTATTCCGTACCGTTCTGCTGTACGTTGGTAAAGGTGAGGGTCTTGCCGTCCCATGGGTCGGCAGGAGCCTCGCTGTTGAGCAGGGCATAGATGTTGTCCACCTCCTGAGTGGTGGGCTGCTGGCTCAGGGACTCTATGGCGTTGGCCAGTTCTGCCTTTGTGCCCTCGGAGAGTTCGGCATCTGCCACTACGGCAGAGAAGTATGCCTGCAGGAAGGCACGGCGGTCCACATTGGCCTTATAGGAGTATGCCCCCTCGGTGATGTACTCCACCTCCATAGGCAGGTAGATGTTGTCGAAACCGTCGAAGTTGTGCTGTCCGGCACCTGTGGGGAAACTGGTGGATACGGGGTTGTCGCGCTTGCCGAAACCGGTCAGTGTCTCCTCGTAGATGAAGCCCACTCGTCCGTCTGCCTGCAGATCCATGGAACTGTATGCCGAGGATGTGGTGCTCACCTGGTGGAAACCGTTCCAGTCCTTGCAGAAGTTGACCACGCTGTTCATGTCGGCCATGTCGGTCAGTTCCTTGTAGAAGATGCCCACGTTGGTACGTCCGCTACCCGTAGGCAGGGATTGCAGGGCGAGGTACATGTCCTTTTGGTCGCTGTTGCGAACCACGGGGATGATGAGTATTTCGCCGTTCGTGCTGTTGCCGCCGGGGGTGAGACCGGAACCTGCAAAGGTGCTTTTTGCATCGGTGCTCCATGAACCAGTGCCCTCCAGTGTGTTCTCGTAGGTGTAGATGTTGTATATGCGTCCGCCACCCACACGGCTTGATAGGATTACGCGTCCGTCGGGCATTTCCTCGCACTTGGGCTCGTCGCCACCAGGAGCGGGCAGGGCAGAGGCACCGCCCAGGGCATGCCATGTGCGGCCGAAGTCGTCGGAGTAGATGACACGGTTGCCGTTGGGGTGTGCGCACATGGCGGCATAGAGACGGTAGTACTTGTCCTTCTTAACGATGCGGCTCTGGAACACCTTGCCGCCGCCCACGAAGGCTGCCTGAATGGGGTTGCCCTGGTCGAAGAGGCTGTATATCTGTTCCGTGGCGTTCACGGGTTCCTGCCATGTCTCGCCGTTGTCCGCGCTATGTATCGCGGCAATGAGGTTGGGGTTCTGTCTGGTGGTGTTGCCGTTTCCGTAAACGGTACATCCGGCCACGGCAATCACCAGAACTTCATTGCTGGTGCGGTCTGCCACCACGGCAGGGTCGCCGAAGGCAGTCTCGAAGTAGTTCTCCGTTGCCGAGGTCTTTCCGTTGCCCACGGCCACATCCTTCATTTCCGTCCATGTGTCGCCGTTGTCGTCGCTGGTACGGCATACCACGTCCACCTGTCCGTAGCCGGGGTCGGTGCCGCACACCAGACGTGCCGCCACGGTGATGAGGCGTCCGTTGCTGGCTGTGCTGATGCCGGGGATGCGGTAGGGCGGGATGACGCCGTCGCCCTTGCTGGTGTTGTAGAGGTCCTGGCGCTTGGGTTCCTCCATGGTCTGCAGGCCTGTCACCTTGATGGTGTTGTCCTCTACGGTGATGGTGCCGGCCTTCAGCACGTTGTCCAGTATGCCTGCCGTAAGGCTCTCCTTGGCGATTTCCTTGTCAGAGATGAAGAAACCTCCGTTGAAGGCGGTCTCCTCCTTGCCGTCGTGGGTGTAGGTGACGTATGCATAGGCATTGTCTGCGATGTCCACATTATATATATACTTGCCCTCGGTGTCTACGGGTTCGAATCTCCACAGGAGGTCGTCGGCGGTGCTTGCGCCTGCTGCCCATGTGGTGATGAAGTCAGTGCCGCCCACCTTGAAGTTGGCGCTGCCGTTGGTGCAGTTCACCGCCTCGGCAAAGTAGTAGTAGCGGTACTCGCCCACATCGCTGGTCTCCTTGATGGTCAGTTCGTTGAATGTGCCTGCTACGGAACCGCCCCAACTGGCACCTGCCACCATGGGTTGGCCGTCGCCGTTCTTCACGCCCAGTTTGCCGGCACCCTTGTCTGTGATGTGCCAGATACCGTTGTTAGTCTCCACCTTGGAGTTGGACTGAAGGGTGAACTTCATGCTGTTGCCCGTGTGCAGGGCGTTGTTGAAGAGGTGCTCTGTGCGTGCCGTAGCCTTGCTGATGATGCGGTAGTAGCCGGTGCTTACGCCTTCGGGCAGTGTTACCTCCACCTCAAGGCCGTTCAGGAAGTTCTCCAGGTCGTTCACCTTGGGAGCGCAATCCACACCTGCCACGCTGCTGCTCTGGAAGCGCTGCAGGAGGATGTCCAGTATGGCCATCTTCTCGGGGTTGTCCTTGTACTCCTCCTTCAGGATCATCACCTTCTCGTACTGGTGTATGCCCTCGATGAGGCGCTCGAAGCGTACGCTGGAGCGGTTGCCGGGATAGTAGCAATAGGTGTCGCCCGAACCGAACTTGCGGAAGCGGCTGTCCGTCAGCGGATGCTCGTCCCAGTTGATCCATGACCAGTGCAGGTAGCCGTTCAGATCGTTGGCGGCGGCATACAGGGGCAGGTATGTTGCCTCGGCGGGCAGCGAGTTGGAGTAGATGTTGGGCTCAGCCTCGGCGCAACTGGTGTAGACGGTGGTGATGCGGTTCTTGGCCTTGCGGTCGGCACGCTGTTCGGCGGTGAAGCGCTTGTCCTGTCCCAGTGCCACGCAGAAGTCCTGCAACTTGTCGCTCAGGGATGAGTGGTAGTTTCCGGCCAGGGCCATGTTGAAGCCCAGGGCGCTGGCTATGTTGTAGGCGTTGAGCATGTCGGCCTCGGCACGCTCGTCCATGGCGATGTTTGTCTTCTCGAACCAACCCTTCTCCTGCAGGTGAGCCTTGAAGGCTGTCAGGAAGGCCGTCCACAGTTCGCGGTACTCCTCGGTGCCGGTGGTTGTCTGCAGCAACTTGTATGAAGAGGAAGCCTCGTCCCAGTAGCGGAACTTCATGTCCCAGGGCACCATGCTGAAGCAATTGATCTGTCGGTTGATGCCGTACTCGTTGCACAGTTCCACGTACTTGTCAAAGATGGTATAGTCGTATGCCCATGTGCCGTCGGCCTTCTTGGTGGTCTGTACCATGGGGTCGAAGAGGTCGTGTGTCTGTTCGCCCCAAGGTTCGTAGAACATGATGGCGGAAACGGTGCTCTGTCCGGCGCGTCCAAGAGCCTTCAGATAGGGGCGCAGGGCCTCGATGTGGCCGTCGCTCCAACGCTCCACGTCGTAGTAGCGGCTCACGGAGTAGGGCTGTTGCCAGAGGTCCAGGTGGAACTTCTGGTCCTTCACCTCAGGAAGCGAGCGTGTATTCACGTTTACGGTCAGTGCCAGGGTCTTCAGCACCTCTCCGCCCTCGTTCACCACTTCCAGAGCGGTTTGGTATTCCCCTGCCTCGGCATCGCGTGGAATTTCCAGCGTGCACCATACGGGGCGTGTCTCCATGGCGGGAACGGCATGAGGCTTGTCCTGGTCAATCACATCGGGCACCAGCCATGTCTCCAAACCGCTGGGATGGTTGCCGCAAGCCTTGAAGTCGTCGGTGATGACGTAGTTCACGAAGCGTGCCTCGCCGGCCTTTATGCCGGTCTTTTCGCCACCCTTTGTCCATTCAGTCATGCGTACTGAGAGCATGCCCTGGTCCTCCTTGCTGAAGAGCACTGCCTGTATGTTGGCACGCTCGCCCTTCCAAGCATGGAGGGTGGCGGCATCCTTCTGCTCCAACTGGGGCACATCGTGCAGGGAGTAGTGCTCGTCGCGTGAAGCCCATGAAGCCTGCAAACCCTCGCCAACGGCACTCCATGCCGCCACGTCGGGAGTAGTGCCCACGCGAGGTTCGGCATAGTCGTTGATGGGATATTTGGTGACGTTCTCCGCCACGCCGTTTATCTTCAGCGTTACGTCGATGATGGAACCGCCGTCGCTGATGAACTTGTCGCCGGCACCGCTGGGGTCGATGTTGTTCCATTGCACCTTGTAGCGCATGCGGTAGGTGCTGCCGTCGGGCAGGTCCTTGGGAACGCGGAATGAACCCGGTGCAAGCGTGTTGTCGCCTGCCTGTACTCCGTCGCTGTTCCATCCGGGTGTGGCGTTTTCGCCGGTATGGTTGTAGAACGACCAGCACATCAGTTCGTTGCCCTCGCCCTGGGTGTAGGGCCCTTCGCCCTCCAGATTCACGTCGAATGCCTTGTTGATGTTCCAATCCACATAGACATAGCCGTGCATCCACTGGCCGTTAATCACTATCTCGGGTGTGACGATGTCCCCGGCCTTCACCTCGAAGACGGTCTCCGTCTTGTCGAAGTAGGCAGGGCACTTTATGGCCGATGCTATGCCCGTCAGTTCCTGTCTTTCACTCTGTGTACCCACGATGCTCACGCTCTTGGGGTAGTGCGTGCTGTGATTGATGTTCACGTCCGCTCCGTGCGCCACGTAGTAGTCGCCCTGAGCCTTCAGTCCCGACCCGAAGCCGAGTGCCATCAGGGCAAGAAGTAGTGTTGCTTTCTTCTTCATGTGTGTTAGGTTATGTATTGTTTATGTGTAGTTTGCGTTACAAATATACAATATTTATTGTAAAGTGCAAGACCGTGTCCTGCCAAATGGCATACTCCCGACGTTTTTTGCGACGTACCACACCCGTGCCCGTTGCCGGGGGCGCAAAAGATGTGGAATGTTATGGTCGTTTGAGAATAAATCACTAAATTTGCGCACGGAAATAATGAAAAGAAACAGACAGAGTGATATCAATTGACCAACTTTCGGTGGAGTTCAGTGCCCGTCCGCTCTTCACGGACATCACCTATGTGGTGAACGACAGGGACCGCATAGCCCTGGTGGGTAAGAACGGAGCAGGCAAGAGCACTATGCTGAAGATAATAGCAGGAGTGGAGCATCCCACCTCGGGAACCGTATCCCTGCCCAAGGGTACCACCGTGGGGTATCTGCCTCAGGTGATGGTGTTGTCCGATTCGTGTACCGTGCGCCAGGAGGCCGAGAAGGCCTTTGCCCATCTGCACGAGATAGAGGCGGACATTCTGCGCATGCAGAAGGAGATGGCCGAGCGCGACGACTATGAAAGCGAGGGCTACATGCAGTTGTGCGAGCGTTTCACCCACGAGAGCGAGCGCCTGGAGATGATGGGAGGAAGCGAGTACATGGGACGCCTGGAGCGTACCCTGCAGGGACTTGGCTTCCGTCAGGCCGACCTTGACCGCCCCACCAGCGAGTTCTCCGGCGGTTGGCGCATGCGCATAGAACTGGCAAAGATATTGTTGCAACACCCCGATGTGTTGTTGCTCGACGAGCCCACCAACCATCTGGACATCGAGTCCATACAATGGCTGGAGCAGTTCCTGGCCACCTACTCGGGTGCCGTGATGCTGGTGAGCCACGACCGCGCCTTCATAAACAACGTGACGAACCGCACCATAGAGATAAGTTGCGGACGCATCTATGACTATCGGGTGAAGTACGACGAGTACGTCAGCCTCCGTGCCGAACGGCGCGAGCAGCAACTCCGTGCCTGGGAGAACCAGCAGAAGGAGATTGCCGACACGCAGGCCTTCATCGACCGCTTCCGCTATCAGGCATCTAAGGCCATACAGGTGCAGCAGCGCATACGCCAACTGGAGAAGATGATACCCGTGGAGGTGGACGAGGTGGACAACTCGGCCCTGCACCTCAAGTTCACCTGCTCGCAGAGAAGCGGTGACTATCCCGTCATCTGCAACGAGGCACGCAAGGAGTACGACCACGTTGTCTTCGACCATGTGAACCTCACCATTCGCCGAGGCGAGAAGGTGGCCTTCGTGGGCAAGAACGGTGAGGGCAAGTCCACCATGGTGAAGTGCATCATGCAGGAAATCCCCTTCCAGGGCGAGGTGAAGGTGGGGCACAACGTGCAGATAGGTTACTTTGCGCAGAACCAGGCACAGATGCTGGACGGCGAACTGACCGTCTTCGATACCATCGACCGTGTGGCCAGGGGCGACATCCGCCTGAAGATACGCGACATACTGGGCGCCTTCATGTTCGGAGGCGAGGCCTCGGAGAAGAAAGTGAAGTTCCTCTCCGGAGGCGAGCGTACCCGTCTGGCCATGATAAAACTCCTGCTGGAACCCGTAAACCTGCTCATCCTTGACGAGCCCACCAACCATCTCGACCTCAAATCCAAGGACGTGCTAAAGGAGGCCATACGCGACTTCGACGGCACGGTGATAGTGGTGAGCCACGACCGTGACTTCCTGGACGGCCTTGTGGAGCGCGTCTACGAGTTCGGCGGCGGCAAAGTGCGCGAGCATCTGGGAGGCATATATGACTGGATAAGGAGTAGACCCACCCCGTCCCTCCCTGCGAGGGAGGGAGATTCGGGTGCTCGGCTTTCTACCACCCTCCCTCGCAGGGAGGGACGGGGTGGGTCAGCAGCCGCTTCCTACGAAGAGCAGAAAGCCCAAGCCCGTGCCCAGAAGAAGCGTGAAAAGGAACTTGCCGATGCCGAGGCTGCCGTCCTCCAACTGGAAAGTGCCATAGCCATACTGGAGGAGCAGATGGCCACTGAAGCAGGTTCGCAGGACATGAGCCTATACGAGAAACATACCAAACTGAAACAACAACTAACCCAAGCCGAAGAGCGATGGATGGAACTTGTGGAAACGGAAAGGTGAAAACGGAAATCGGAAAACTCAGAACTCAGATTACTCTGAATACTCCGATTACTCCGATTACTCTGAATACTCCGATTACTCCGCTCACCGCCCACCCCGCTCCCCTTTAACCTTTAACCTTTCCGTTTTCCGTTTTCCGTTTAAACTATGCCACTAACACTACCCGACAAACTGCCCGCCATAGAGTACCTGAAGGAAGAGAACATCTTTGTACTCGGCGATGAGAGAGCCAGGCATCAGGACATACGCCCCTTGCGTATTGCCATACTGAACCTCATGCCCTTGAAGATAACCACAGAGACGGACTTGCTCCGCCTCCTGTCCAACACACCCTTGCAGATGGAGATACATCTGATGAAGGTGAAGGCACACACGTCCAAGAACACGCCCATAGAGCACATGCAGGCTTTCTACCGCGACTTCGAACTGATGAAGCACGAGAAGTTCGACGGCATGATAATAACCGGTGCACCCGTGGAGCATCTTGAGTACGAGGACGTGACCTACTGGCAGGAGATGGAGGAAATCTTCGACTGGTGCCGCCATAATGTCACCTCCACCATGTACATCTGCTGGGCGGCACAGGCGGCACTGAGCCACTATTATGGCGTACCCAAGTATCCCCTGCCCGAGAAGATGTTCGGCATCTTCCCGCAGACACCCCTGAATCCCCGTTTGCCCATCTTCCGTGGTTTCGACGACGTCTTCAACATGCCCCATAGCCGCCATACCGAAGTGCGCCGCGAGGACATAGAGCGTGTGCCGGAACTGCAGATCATAGCGGAAAGCCCCATGAGCGGCGTTTCCATGGTGATGGCACGCGGAGGCAGGGAGATATTCGTGACGGGACACAGCGAGTACTCGCCCCTGACACTGGACACCGAGTACCGGCGCGACCTGGGCAAGGGTCTGCCCATACAGATGCCCTACAACTACTATACCGACAACGACATGGAAAAGGGCGTGCACGTGACTTGGCGAGGACACGGCAACCTCTTGTTCACCAACTGGCTCAACTACTACGTCTACCAGGAAACACCATACGACATCAATGCCATCGGATAAGATACAGATAGAACTCCTCGCACCGGCACGCGACAAGGAGTGTGCCTTTGCCGCCATCGACCATGGTGCGGATGCCGTCTACATAGGTGCCGCACGCTTCGGGGCACGTGCCGCGGCTGGCAACTCGGACGAGGACATTGCCCTGGTGGTGCAATATGCGCGTCCCTTCGGCGTGAAGGTGTACGTTACGCTCAACACCCTGCTCGAGGGCGAGGAGGAACTCCGTGAGGCTCGCGACCTGGCATGGCGCATGTACCGCATAGGGGTGGATGCCCTCATTGTCCAGGACGAGAGGATAAGGCTCTTGCCCGACATGCCCCCGATACCCCTGCATGCCTCCACACAGATGGACAACCGCACGGCAGAGAAGGTGCAGAGGCTCCATGGCGATGGTTATGAGCAGGTGGTGCTTGCACGCGAACTCACCATAGATGAGATAGCCGACATACACCGCCAGGTGCCCCAAGTGCCGTTGGAGGTGTTCATCCACGGTGCCATCTGTGTCAGTTACAACGGCCGGTGCTATGCCTCGGAGGTGTGCTACGGACGTAGCGCCAACCGTGGCGAGTGTGCCCAGTTCTGCCGTATGCCCTACGACCTGGAAACCGCCGATGGCGAGAAACTCCTGCAGGGCCGTTATCTCCTGTCCATGCGCGACATGAACCGCACGGCACATCTGGAGGCTCTGCTCGATGCCGGTGCACGTTCGCTGAAGATAGAGGGCCGCCTGAAGGATGCCGCCTATGTGAAGAACGTAACGGCATGGTACCGCCAGCACTTGGATGCTATCTTCAGGAGGCGCCGGGAGTATTGTGCCGCCTCGCAGGGTAGGGTGGAGTTGTCCTTTACCCCCAACCCCGAGCGTAGTTTCAACCGTGGCTTTACCGACTACTTCATGCACGGACGCACCTCCGACCTCTGCAATACCGTCACTCCAAAGAGTACGGGCGAGCGCGTGGGCTTCGTCAAGGAGATACGCCGCGACCACATTGTGGTGGCAGGTACGGCTTCCTTTGCCAACGGCGACGGACTTTGCTACGTCTCTGGTCCCAAGGGGCAGGAGCAACTGGTGGGTTTCCGCATAAACCGTGCCGAGGGCAACCACCTCTATCCCCATCGCATGCCGCAGGGATTGAAGGACGGCACCACAATATACCGCAATCAGGATCAGGCAATGGAGAGCGTGCTTGCCGGACAGACGGCCCTTCGCCGTTTGCCCCTTGCATGGACGTTGGAGGAAATACCTCAGGGTTTCCGTCTGACGGCAACCGTAGGCACGCATGCCGCATCCCGTGAATATGAGTGCGAGCACCAGGAGGCACGCACCGACCAGTCATCCTCCATCCGCGATGTGCTCTCCAAACTTGGCGGCACGATATACGAGGTAACGAACACGGAGATATCCTTCTCTCAACCATGGTTCATCCCCCGTAGCCGTTTGGCAGAGTGGAGGAGGGAGGTGCTGGCGGTGATGGAGGGAGAGGAACAGACCCTCCCCCAAAAACAGACCCTCCCCCTTACCCCTCCACAAGGGAGGGGAGTATATACATCTGACTGCTCAATAGGAAAGAATAAATCCCAGAACATCATACTCCCTCCCCTTGCGGGAGGGATGGGGAGGGGTCCGGGTCTTCCCCCCCTGATGACCTGCCGCTATTGCATACGCTATCAGTTGGGGCAATGCCTCAAGCGCAATCCCCAGGCGGTGCGCGGTCCCCTGTATCTCCGTGGTGCCGACGGCCGCAGGTTCCTCTTGCGCTTTGATTGCAAGGCGTGCCAGATGACGGTGGAGGTGAGCGATTAACGTTTAACGGTGAGCGGTGAGCGATGAACAAGACTCGGAAAACTCCGATTACTCAGAATACTCAGAAAACTCCGACTATTCCGAATACTCTGAATACTCTGAATGCATAGAAAACATCTAACCTCCTCCCCCTAAAGGGGGATTGAGGGGGTCTTAATATAATAAGCATGGCAAAGCAGAAGACCGTATACGTGTGCGACTATTGTGGTCAGGAATCTGTCCGTTGGGTGGGCAAGTGTCCCGCTTGCGGCAGGTGGAACACCATGAAGGAGATGCACATCCAGGCAGAGAAACCCCAGTCGGCCATTACGCGCATGGCATTGCAGGCGGCCGGCGAGCAGGAGGGGGCAAACCGACGCAAGCCTATGCCCCTGTCCGATATCAATGCCACGCAGGAACCTCGCATGGACCTCTTGGACGGCGAACTGAACCGCGTGCTTGGCGGAGGCCTGGTGCCGGGCAGCCTTGTACTGCTGGGCGGAGAACCCGGCATAGGCAAGAGCACTCTGGTGTTGCAGACGGTTCTTGCCCTGAAGGACAAGCGCGTCCTGTACGTCTCCGGCGAGGAGAGTGCCCGGCAGATAAAGTTGAGGGCCGAGCGCCTTGCACCCGAGGCCGGTGGGGAGGAGCGCGACTCCCTGCTTGTCTTCACCGAGACATCCCTGGAACAGATATACCTGCAGATACAGGAGACACGCCCCGACCTCGTGGTCATCGACTCCATACAGACAATCTCCACCGAGGGTGTGGAGTCAAGTCCGGGTTCGCTCTCCCAGATAAGGGAATGTGCCGCCTCCCTGTTGCGCTATGCCAAGTCGGGAGGTGTCAGCATCCTGCTCATCGGCCACATCACCAAGGAGGGCTCCCTGGCAGGTCCCAAGGTGCTGGAGCACATCGTGGACACCGTGCTTCAGTTCGAGGGCGACCAGCATTATATGTACCGCATCCTCAGAAGCATAAAGAACCGCTTCGGCAGCACCTCTGAACTGGGCATCTACGAGATGAGGCACGACGGTCTCCGCCAGGTTACCAACCCCTCCGAACTGCTTCTTTCCGACAATCGCGAAGGACTCTCCGGTGTGGCCATAGCCTCCGCCATAGAGGGTGTGCGTCCCTTCCTCATAGAAACCCAGGCTCTCGTCTCCACCGCCGCCTACGGCACGGCACAACGTAGTACCATAGGTTTCGACGGCAAGCGCCTGAACATGCTCCTTGCCATTCTGGAGAAACGTGTGGGGTTCAAGTTGGCACAGAAGGACGTCTTCCTGAACATAGCCGGAGGTCTGCGCGTCACCGATCCTGCTCTCGACCTCAGTGTCATAGCCGCCGTGCTTTCCAGCAATGTGGACACCCCCATAGACACCGGTGTCTGCATGGCAGGCGAGGTGGGATTGAGTGGCGAGATACGTCCCGTCAGCCGTATAGAGCAGCGCATCAGCGAGGCGCA
>JAFVTT010000020.1 GCA_017503065.1 Bacteroidaceae bacterium
TGATGAGCATTAGATAAAGGATTAGAATCAGAATTTGAAAAAGCAATATTGCACCATGCTGCAATATCAGAGATATGAACCGAGGTCAAACCAGAGCAATAATCGAAAGCACTCTCCCCTATGCTCTCCACACTATTGCCGATAGTAACCGAGGTCAAACCAGAGCAATAATCGAAAGCACTCTCCCCTATGCTCTCCACACTATTGGGGATAGTAACCGAGGTCAAACCATAGCAATGAGAGAAAGCATAATCCCCTATGCTCGTCACACTATTGCCGATAGTAACCGAGGTCAAACCATCGCAATAAGCGAAAGCACGACTCCCTATGCTCGTCACACTATTGGGGATAGTAACCGAGGTCAAACCATCGCAATTTTCGAATGCATAATCCCCTATGCTCGTCACACTATTGCCGATAGTAACCGAGGTCAAACCATCGCAAGATTGGAAAGCATAATTCCCTATGCTCGTCACACTATTGGGGATAGTAACCGAGGTCAAACGAGAGCAACCAAAGAAAGCATAATTCCCTATGCTCGTCACACTATTGCCGATAGTAACCGAGGTCAAACCAGAGCAATTTTCGAATGCATTCTCCCTTATGGTCGTTACACTATAGGTAGTGCCTTGATATTCAACGGTCTCCGGAATAACGAGTTCACCAGAATACGCGCCACTGCTCTTCCTTATAACAGCAGCCTGCTTTGCCTCTGCATTAAGATAATACTTTATCCAATCAATCTCAACGTCTTCTGCCAGCATGGGTAGAGACAGGAGCACTGCAAGGGACAGGCACAGTGCCCGCAAGGAATTGTGTAGATGTTTATTCATCTTTATATTTTTTGCGCCTCCCAATTCCCAGAAGAAAGCAGTGGGTATAAAATAAAGGTGTGGGAACTATATCTGCTTTATCCTAAAGTCTGGTCTTCGCACTACCAATGGAATGGATAAAACAATAGCCCACACCATAGGTTATGTAGGTAGCCAATGAAGGCCGTACACACCATGGATGTGGTGCTATCGCCATCATCTTCATTCCATTATCAAAGTTGCGAAGTTTGACTTTAGAAGATAATTTCAATAACACCTTTTACGGTAAGATCCTTCCACACACCACCGCTGTGGCGACGGAATTCAGGGGCAAAGGTAATACTATTTTCCGAGACAGCAAAATAAAACGGGTCTTTGTTGCATAAACGCCTATCACCAACTTTCTCCCCCTGAGACAGGGGGGGCGAAGAGGGTCTTAAGAAGAATGACTGGATGTCATTCTGTGCCCTCCTGTCGTAACGAAGTTTGCGCCCCCTTCAGCGGTGAGCGTGGAATACGAAAGGAAAGGAAATAAAAACTCTGCGCCCTTTGCGCCCTTTGCGTGAAAATATAAATCATCCGGCAATCGTTTCCTTCTCACGCAAAGGACGCAAATACAGAGGCGCCATCCTGTTATTTTGCACCGCGCAGCACTGCCAGCATCTGTTCGTGTCCGAGGCGTGCGATGGCCTCGGCCTCGTCATAGTCGTGGCTGCCGTATTCGCCGAGGGATACGTTCAGATAGATGTCGGGAGGAGTGAGGCGTAGGGCCATTTCCGTGTTGCGCTTCATCAGGATGGAAATGGTGTCGTAGGTCAGGGAGATGTAGTTGTTGCTCAGCGCGTTCAAACCCTTCTGGAACTTGCGGGAGAGGATGCTGAACGGCGATGCCTTGCCCTCCATCTGCTGACGCTCTTCCTCATCGTCTTCCCATTCATAGTCTTCCAGGTTCACGGCCACCAGTTTGTCTCCCTCCGTGCGCACTACCCTGTCCAGTGGCAGGCCGTTTGTGATGCCTCCGTCTATGAGCAGCATATCGCCATGCTCCACGGGGCGGAACAGCATGGGGATGGAGATGCTGGCGCGTATGGCATCGTAAAGGCTTCCGCTACGGAAGACGACTTCCTGACCCTCCTTCAGGTCCGTTGCCACCGCGCAATAAGGAATCTCGAGGTCCTCTATGTTGCAATCGGGGACTATGGCCTTAAGCGCATCCATCAGGCGGTTTCCCTTTACCAGGGCATTGGGACTGAAAGTGAAGTCCACCAGACGGAACACCTCGCGGTCAGTGAGGTCGTACATCCACTCCTTCACCTTGTCCAGACCTCCGGCCGCATATATGCCTCCTATCAGCGCACCCATGGAGGCGCCTGCTATGGAGGTTATCTCATATCCGGATTCTTCCAGGGCCTCTATGGCGCCAATGTGGGCAAAGCCCTTGGCACCGCCGCTGGCCAGAACCAATGCCACCTTCTGTTTGGGGGATGTTGCCATACACCTTATATAATATATAACAATATGGGACTACTTGATATTGTCCACCAGACGGAACAGGCGGTTCCAGCGGATACCGCTCAGTCCTCCACGGTCGGGATCCACTGACAACCAGATGACGATGGGTTTGCCCACGATATGGTCCTCGGGAACGAAGCCCCAGTAGCGCGAGTCGGCACTGTTGTGGCGGTTGTCGCCCTGCATCCAGTAGTAATCCATCTTGAAGGTATATTCCTTTGCCTCCTTGCCGTTTATCAGTATGCGGCCGTCGTCGGTAACCTGCAGGTCGTTGCCCTCGTAAATGCGTATGGGGCGCTCGTAGACGGGCAGGTTCTCCATGGTAAGCCGGACAGTCTCGCCCTTGGCAGGAATCCAGATGGGACCGTAGTTGTCGCACGTCCAGCCCGTATGTCCGTTCAGGGGATAGAGGAAATCGGTCTCCTCCTGATGGTGATACTTGATGCTCTCCACCAGGTCGGAACGTGCCTCCAGTGCTGCCTTGGCCTTGACGGTGAGGGGCATGTTGCCAAAGTTCCTTAGCGAACTGAGGTCTTCCTGGGATATGCCAAGTTCCCTTATCAAAGACTCGGGCAACTGCTGTTTCAGCACCACGTCGTAGTTGTACTGGACATCATCAGGCTCCTTGTTTGCCACCCCGTCCAGGTAGATTATATGGTCGCGTATCTCCAAGGTCTGGCCGGGGAGGCCCACGCAACGCTTCACGTAGTTTTCCCTGCGGTCAACGGGGCGCCACTGCACCTTGCCGAACTGTGCAGGCACGGACTTGATGTAGTCACTGCCCACCTGTATGGCATAGTTGTAGAAACGGTACTGCTCCAGGGCCGGCATGCTATCCAGATTGGCAGGCACGTCCATGTTGTGCATGTACAGTTCCTTGCACATGCGGTAGTAGTCAGTATTCTGCCAGTTGTAGGCTATGGTGTCTCCGGCAGGATAGTTGAAGACAACGATGTCGTTCAGCGTCACTTTCTTGGGAGTGACGCGCTTGTAGTCCCACTGCACACTCTCTATGTAACTCTTGCCCAAACCCATGGGCAGGGTGTGCTGGCACAGGGGAGCGTGAAGCGGAGTCTGGGGCACACGAGGACCATAGGACATCTTGCTGACAAACAGATAGTCGCCCACCAGCAGGCTCTTCTCCAGCGAACTGGAGGGTATGGTATAGTTCTGGAAGAAGTAGATATTGACAAAATAGACTGCCACCAGGGCAAACACGATGGCATCCACCCACGACATGACGGTGCGCAGGATGGGGTCCTCCAGGTCCTTCCACCATCCCCAGTTTATCTTCTTCGTTATATAGGCGTCGAAGATGAAGGGCAGCACGATGACACCCCACCAGGACTGTATCCACACAAGGAAAGCGATGTACAGGCCACATGCCACAAGGCCCTTTGCCCAATCTGTCTTTGTTGGTTTGTATTTCTTCATTCTTATATGTGTGTTAGAACTTGAACAGGTCAGACATTGTCAGCAGGCCCTCGTGGGCAGCCGTGTACTCTGCCGCCAGCACGGCGCCAAGGGCAAATCCCTTTCTGGAATGGGCATCGTGGGTGATGGTTATACAGTCTGCCTCGCTCTCCCATGTTATGCTGTGTATGCCTGGAACCTCGTCACGACGGATGCTGTCTATGCGCAACTTGTCCTGAGGAACGTCCTCTGTTCCTTCCTTGCTTCCGTCGGGATTGGTAAGCATGCCGAACTCCCAGCCGTTGAGGCGTTCCACCTCGGCCACAAGTTCCTCGCCAAGAGTGATGCCTGTGCCCGACGGGTGGTCAAGTTTGTGTATGTGATGCACCTCCTCGAGCACCGGAGTGTAGGAGTCAAAGCCGTTCATGATGCGGGCAAGATAGCGGTTCACGGCACGGAATATGGTCACGCCAAGGCTGAAATTGGAACTCCAGAACAAGGTCTTGCCCTGCTCCGTGCACATCTTCTTCACCTCCTCGCCATGCTGGGGAATCCATCCCGTACTGCCGCTCACCACCTTCACGCCATGCCTGAAGGCCTTCATGTAGTTGTCGTAGGCCGTGTGCGGTGCGGTAAACTCTATGGCCACATCGGCACTCTTGAACGCATCGCTATCAAAATCCTGCTGGTTGTCTATGTCAATAATGCATACTATCTCGTGTCCACGACCCAAGGCTATCTCCTCTATCATACGGCCCATCTTGCCGTATCCTATCAACGCTATTTTCATATCTGTAATGTCTTCTTTATTGGACAAAATTACGATTAAGCGAGGGAAATACAAAATAAAAACGATTTTATTTTCATTTCCGAACGAAAGTATTTTAGAAACGATGTTTCAAAGGTACGAATAAGTGAGGGAAATACAAAAGAATTTAACCTTTATTGTGAATTACAGCCTCATGAGGACCGCATTCAACATCAAAGTTGGCATTCTGTGAACGATTTGTCAAATTTATTAGTATCTTTGCCGACAAAATGACACTGCACGCATGGAGAAACTTCTCCACTATGTATGGATGCACAAACTTCTGCCGTCAAGAACACTGAAGACTACCGACGGCACCGAAGTGGAGGTTATGGACCCTGGACAGCACAACGGCAACCAAGGTCCGGACTTTCTCAATGCCCGCATCAAGGCAGACGGAATAGTGTGGGCAGGCAATGTGGAGATACACACCTGCTCCAGCGACTGGAACAGACACAAGCATCATACAGACCCCGTCTACAACACGACCATCCTGCACGTTGTGGAGCAGGCGGATGCCGAAATACGGACACAAAGCGGACAGACGGTGCCGCAGGTGACAATAGCCATACCGCAGGAAGTGAAGGACAACTATGAAGAACTGCTCCGCACCACCGACTATCCGCGTTGCCACAAGTTTGTGCGCGGAATAGAGCCATTAAAGGCACACGCCTGGTTTGATGCCCTGCTAGCAGAGAGGATGGAGGCACGTGCCAAGAGGATACTGGACATCCTGAAGGAATGTCGTGGAGACTGGCAGCAGACCACCTTCATAACCCTGGCTCGCAACTTCGGTTTCGGGCTGAACGGCGACATCTTCGAGATGTGGGCAAAGCGTGTTCCGCTTGCGGCGGCAGGGAAGCATCGCGACAACCTGTTTCAGGTGGAGTGCATGTTTCTGGGTCTTGCCGGACTGATAGACAAGGTGACGGACGAGGACCTGAGGAACAGGATGCATGCGGAATACCGTTTCCTGAGCCACAAGTTCACACTGCCCGAACCGATGGCGCCCTCCCACTGGCACTATCTGCGCACCAGGCCCCAGAACTTCCCCGACGTGCGCATCAGGCAGATGGCAAGGCTCTTCCACGAGGGGCACTGCACCATGAGCAGCATTCTGGACGCCACTTCGATAAAAGAGATGGACGAGAGACTGGCCGTGGCAGGCATCAGCAAGGGAAGCCGCACGCTCATAATCATTAACACGGTGGCAAACCTGCTATATGCCTACGACCTGCACCACGGAACCTACGGTTACCGCACACGTGCCGTGGAGATGCTGGAGCAACTGCCCGACGAGAAGAACTACATAATGAGACAATGGCAGGCCTGCGGAATGGATGTGGGCACGGCCTACGATAGCCAGGCTCTGATACAACTGAAAAAGGAATACTGCGACCACGCCAAATGTCTGGAATGCCGTTTCGGCTTCGAGTACATTTCACACCTGATGAAGCAGAATGGATAAGGAGACACTGTACATGATGGCCCTGACGAGAGTTCCTAAATTGAACTACTCGCAGCAAAGGATGCTGGTGGAGACACTGGGCAGCGCCACGGCCGTGTACGAGAACAGGCGCGACATCATGGATGCCATTCCCGATGCCACCACGGCGCTGAAGGAGAACCTTGCCTATATGGACTCCTGCCTGCCACGTTGCGAGGAGGAGATGGAATGGGCAGAAAAGGTGAAGGTGGAGTGCATCGGCTTTCAGGACTGGCGCTACCCCGTGCGCATGAAGGAGTGCGACGATGCTCCCATGATGCTGTACTATCGCGGTACGGCCGACCTGAACAAGAAGCGCATCGTCAGCATGGTGGGCACGCGCAAGATTACCGACTACGGACGGCAGATGTGCGAGGTGTTCATCGGGGAACTGGCCGACCTCTGTCCAGACATACTCATAATGAGCGGCCTGGCCTACGGAGTGGACATACAGTGCCACCGGCAGGCCCTGCAGAACGGGATGGAGACCATCGGCGTGCTGGCACACGGTCTGGACCAGATATACCCCACCCTGCACCGCAATACTGCCATGGAAATGCTGGAGCACGGAGGACTGCTGACGGAGTTCATGTCGCGGACCACCATAGAAAAGCGATACTTCGTGCAGCGCAACCGCATAGTGGCCGGATGCTCGGATGCCACAATAGTGGTGGAGAGCGCATCACGCGGTGGCAGCCTCATCACGGCAGAGATAGCACAAAGTTACGGCAAGGAGGTCTTTGCCTTTCCAGGCCGCATGACAGATGCCCAGTCGGACGGTTGCAACAGGATAATAGCCAACAACACGGCCGGACTGCTTACCGGTGCTGAAGACTTCGTCAGAGCCATGGGATGGCAGGACGACAAGGCCAGGAAGAAACAACTGGCCGACGGCATACAGCAGGACCTGTTTCTCGAACTCTCCGACGAAGAGCAACTCGTTGTCAATGCCCTGCGCAACAAGGACCGCCTGCAACTGAACATCATCTCCGTCAACACGGGAATACCGGCAGGCAAACTGAGCGGTCTGCTCTTCACCATGGAGATGAAGGGGATAGTGAGAATGATTCCTGGCGGTATGTACCGTCTTCACTGAATACTAACGACACAAACATACAATACAATATGAGCAAACAAAAGCGCTTCTTCCTGAGCGAAGAGGAGATACCCACACAGTGGTACAACATCCAGGCGGACATGCCCAACAAACCCATGCCCATGCTGGACCCCAAGACCAAGAAACCTATGACGCCCGAAGATATGTTCCCCCTCTTCTCCATGGAGGCAAGCCGCCAGGAGATGGACCAGGAGCATGCTTGGATAGACATACCCGAGGCCGTGCGCGAGCAGTACAAGTATTACCGCAGCACCCCCTTGGTACGTGCCTATGGGTTGGAAAAGGCCCTTGGCACACCTGCACACATATACTTCAAGAACGAGAGTGTAAGCCCCATAGGCAGTCACAAGTTGAACAGCGCCTTGGCACAGGCCTACTACTGCAAGCAGGAGGGTGTCACCAACATCACCACCGAAACGGGTGCCGGCCAGTGGGGATGCGCCCTGAGTTATGCCGCCAAGGTATTCGGTCTGGAGGCTGCGGTATATCAGGTGAAAATCAGTTACGAACAGAAGCCCTACCGCCGTGCCATAATGCAGAGTTACGGTGCACAGGTTACGCCCTCTCCCTCCATGTCCACACGTGCCGGCAAGGACGTGCTTACCGTAGACCCCAACAACAACGGTTCTCTGGGCACGGCAATATCCGAGGCTGTGGAACTGGCCATGACCACACCCAACTGCAAGTACGTGCTGGGCTCAGTCATGAACCATGTGTCCCTGCATCAGACCATCATCGGTCTGGAGGCGGAGAAGCAGATGCAGATGGCCGGAGAATATCCCGACATAGTGATAGGCTGCTTCGGTGGCGGCTCCAACTTTGCAGGTATCTCGTTCCCCTTCATGCGCCATGTCTTCAGCGGTGAACGCAAGACCCGCTTCATTGCCGCCGAGCCTGCCAGTTGCCCCAAACTGACACGCGGACAGTTCCAGTACGACTTCGGAGACCTGAGCGGACTAACCCCCCTGATGCCCATGTACACACTGGGCCACAACTTCATGCCGGCCAACATACATGCCGGCGGTCTGCGCTACCATGGTGCAGGTGTGATAATATCCCAACTGCTGAAGGACGGCTACATGGAGGCCGTGGACCTGAAGCAGTCCGAGACCTTCAAGGCCGGCCTGCTCTTTGCCAAGGAGGAGGGCATCATACCTGCTCCAGAATCGTGCCACGCCATTGCCGCCGCCATTGCCGAGGCAGAAAAGTGCAAGGAGACCGGCGAAGAGAAGGTTATCCTGTTCAACCTCTCCGGCCACGGCCTCATCGACATGGCAGCCTACACCCAATACCTTGCCGGCAACCTGTTCGACCACGAGGTGTCGGACGAGGAGGTGACACGCAACGTCAAGGAACTGGAGCAGATTATCTGACCGTTATTTTATGAACACACAAACTAATCTAACAAGAAACCAATAACAAAATCTCATGAAAAAATTTGCAAAACTCTCTGTTATGATGGTTGCCTTTTCCATCATGTTCTCTTCTTGCATCGGTTCATTCCAACTGACCTCAAAGTTAAAGAACTTCAACGACGGCATTGGCAGCAAATGGGTAAACGAACTCGTTTTCGTTGCGTTCTGCATTGTCCCTGTATACGAACTCTCTGCATTGGCCGATGTCCAGGTTTTAAACTCCATAGAATTCTGGAGCGGCAAAAAGGCCTTGGCAGACGCAGGTGAGACCAAGATCATCAAGAACAGCAAGGGACAGGACATCGAGGTCAAGACCCTGGAGAACGGCTATGCCCTCAACGATGGCACCAACACAATAAACCTTGTATTCGACGAGAAAGAACAGATCTGGAGTGCGGAGTACGAAGACCAGGTCATGAATCTCATAAGACTTGTTGACGAGAACAATGCCCAGTTGTTCCTGAAGAATGGCGAGGTAATGGACATTACCCTTAATGCAGACGGCATTGAGGCTGCCCGCCTACACATGTATGACTGTCTGGCAATGAACGAATAAGAATCTCGCCCGAGGCGGATAACAATTAATCAATTAATGGGATGCGGCCACGGTCACATCCCATTTTTCATTCAGCGCTCAACTCTTGCCATTCCGGAAGTCGGTTATCGTCCTGACTACCTCGTCCACATCGTCGGAAAGCGACAGAATAAGGTTCTTGTATATCCCCTTTTCCATCAAGTCTACGAGCAAGGGATAGAATGGTGTGGTCTTTGTCCAGAACTCGGTATCAAGGAACACCATCGGACTGGCAAAACCGAAGGTAAGATAATGGTTCTGCACAGCCTCCTGGAACACTTCCTGTATGGTTCCGGCACGTCCCGGCGCATAGATTATGCCTCCGTATGCTATGGTAAGGAGGGTGTCTTCACGTATGCTGTTCTCAAAGAGTTTGGCAATATGTGTGGCAAAGGGTGATGTCCATTCATGCCCGTAGAGCCAGGTAGGAATACTTAGATTGATATACCGGGTCTGCGGATAGTCGCGAATGACGCCTAATGACACGGCAAGATAGTCCTGGTCCTCCTGAACAGGTACCGCGGCAAGTCTGGAGAGCGCCTCACGGAACTCCCCTTCGCTGCGTCCTGCCATCCATGCGCCGAAACCGGTTGCCTCCATGGCGCCGCTTCCGCCTCCCGACACCATCAGCGAACCCTTCTCCGTAAGCGCCTTGCTGATGCGCGCCACCTTCTCATAAGCAGCATCATCACGTCTCATGGCATTACCGCCCATTACCGCCACCACCTGGCATTTGTCATAGCGTGCAAGCAAGCGTTTGGCGCTCTGCATGATACAGAAGTCATGCAGGTTGCGTGCCAGGGACTCCATTGGGTTGTCCGTCACCTTGCCTTGTGCCAGGAAGTGATTATAGACCTGCTGGTCGTAGCACTGGGAAAAGGTTTCTGGGCGAGAAATGTCAAGTCCCGCGTACAACGTTTCCGCCGTATATAATTCCAACGGATCTACGGCAAAAGGAACAGAATGAAGATATTCCGCTATCCTTTCTCCATGATGCGAATTACTTACTATCATAGTTGTTTTCTACCGGCGTATATTCAGATATCAATTAAGGTACAATGGTCACTTGCCCCTTACCTCCACCTTTACGTTGAAAGCAGTTCCGTCGTCAAGTGCAACGGTAAGGGTATGCACTCCCGCAGGCGTGCCCGGCTTTATACGCATGTCATCGGGCTTTCCAGCCTTGCACTCTATGCAGCCACCCGTCACCTTTACCTTCCCCAACCGGCCTAAAGTCTTGCTCATGTCTATATCTTCCCCCGCCTCGGCAGAGAACACGGTTTCAGGCACATTGTTCTCCAAATGGCGGTAAGCATAGAACGTGGCATCACCCATTTTTACGGGAAGGATATACTTCTCCAACAGTTTCGCTGCCTGCTTCACCGTATTTCCCTTTGGCTTGGGGCTATAGGAGTAACCGCATTGCCCCTCGGTCAGGCGGACACTGCTCTTTTCCGTCTGCCCCACACTATGCTCCATACCGTGTGCCCAGTTCCATTCGAAGAAACCGTAATCGGCAGGTTTGCAGCCGTTATCAAAGAAGTGTTGCCATCGGGGCAGGTAGAAATCCTTCAGCAAACCCTGCCACGAACGGTAGGAATAGTCATTGAGATTGGTATTGGGACTTGACCATGTGGTGATAAGGGTACGGGCATTGTTGAACTCATACCAGTCGTCGGTTGCCGTGGTCGCTCCCTCCACCTCTGCTGCGGCATCGCGTGCCTCCTGTGTCCATTTGCCCAAACGGAAGTTGAGGTTAGTGCCCTTGAAGGCATCCACATCCGCAATGAGGGCCAGGAAGGCATCGCGACGTGCCATGTAGGTGGCATCTGTGGCAAAGTCCTCGCCGGCTGCATCCTTGGCCGTCCTTATTCCGAGAAGCAGGTCGTAGGCATAGTCGGCCATAACGGCACTGCCGAATTCAACAAGGTCATAACGGTAGTTGCTTTCGCATACGGAACCTTTCTTCAGTTTCAATGCCTTGCTTTGGGCAAGCAGTTTATATACGGCATCTATCAGCATCTGGCGACGTGCCTTGGTATAGGTGCCGCCAGCATGATTCAGGGTCTTGCCCCAGGCGCTTGCAGGGCGTGCATCCAGATTCGGGCGTGCGCCCCATACGTCTTCCACAGGTCCCTGTATGGCATCGGCACCATAGTTCAGCACACTCTGGCGAAGCAGTTCCCATGCCTGCGCCACCTCCTCGTTCTGCGTGCCATAGCGTGCCATGGCATACTCCCTTACCCACTGCTTCACATCGGGCTTCTTTCCCATCCATGGCAATTGGAACAGAAGGTCGTAGGTTACGGGGGTCTGTTCTATGGCCTCTGGGGCTGCGCCTATACCCTTGATGCTTCCATACTTGGCCTTATAGGAGAAATAGTTGTCCGTAAGGTTGTTCAACCTGCCCATCAAACCGGAACGTCCGCCAAAATTGGGAATGGCACAGAACACGGCATCCTGTGGCGCATATCCGTTGTAGTGGTCAAAGGCCGGCCGGCCATCCGAGAACAGGTCCAGCACTATCAAGCGGCCGGCCGGCACGGCACTGATGGACTTCCTCTGGTTTCCGTCCCATTGCCATTGCTGGATTACCCATTGCGAACCAGGTTTGGTTGCCTCCATGGCATCGTAAATGGCTCTGTATGCTTCGGTGTACTTTCCGCTGGAAATTGCCCCGCCCTCATGGAACGGGTCCATGGAATAGTATTGGCTCTCTCCCATAACCTCCTTCAGGCATGCATAATAGTCGGCCGCTATCTCCGCAAAGCCCTCATAAGTGGGGTCGATGATGCGCGGACGCTGGAAACCACCTGCCCATCTGCCACCGTTGGCATCTGTAGGTACTCCTGTCTTCTGGGTAAAGTTGACAGGCACCATGCCTGAGAATCCGGGCAGCACGGGGTGTATGCCCAATTCCCTCTGGCGGTCAAGTATGCTCTTGGCCAGTTTCTGCTGGCGCACATACCATGCATCGTCCTGGACGCCACCGGCACCCTCCCATGTACCTCCGTTCAGAGCGCCGGGTGCAGTTCCGCCCCACCCTTCCAGGTTGTTCATGCCCCACCATGCGGTAAAGGCAGGGCCGGGGACGAAGGCCTTGGCCTCTTCGTCGGTATAATTGTACTTGCGCCTGCCGTTCTCCTCAAGGGTAAGGAACATGCGCCACACCTCCTCAAGCCCCACAATCTGCAAGGGCATGTTTATTCCATGCAGAGCCATCCAGTCTATTTCCCTTTGCCAACGGTCCCATGTCCACGAGGTCATGGAATAGCCGAAGGTGCAATAGTTCAGATAGTAGCGGTATTTGGCATCGCAACTGCGTGACTCGCCGTCTACCTTTATGCGGTCAATGGCCGGCAAGTCGGCATAGGGCTGGCCAGTTTTTCCCTCGTTGAGCGAATTCCAGGAGATGTTCACGTTGAGATAGCGGTTCAGGAACCAGCCCAGGCCCGTGGTCAGTGCACTGAGGCTGTTGCCTTTAATCACGATCTTGCCTCCCTCCTTGCCTATTGAGAAGGTTTCCTCACTTACGCCTCCCATGGGTTCCAAGTCAAAGACGAACTTCTCTGCCGTACCGGGACCGCCGATACGTTCTGCCAGAGCCACTACGGATGCGGGGGTGCGCTCTGCCTTCAAGGGCAGAAGGGCCGTAAACATCAATAACAGTGCGGAAAAGATATAACGTAACATATCCTGTTTTGTATTGTTTGGTTCTTTATATTGTGGCGGTTTGTTATCGCGCGGTGTACTTGGCATACCTTAATGCCGGCATACCCAAGCCCATTATGGCGAATGCCTTGTGGCCTTTAGGGATACCCAGTACCTTTGCCGCCCGTTTGCATCCCATCATGAACATGGCCGTCTGCACGAAGCCCATGTAAATCTGGCTCACACCGAGGGACTCTGCCATAAGCGAGGCATTCTGGTATGCAAGATTGCTGTCCTGCGAACCGAAGGAGTAGCCTTTGGGAGCGGAAAGTATGAGCAGGGCGGTACAGTTGCAGATGCATGGGCGTTGCCCCTGCTTGAACTGCTCGTTCATGGCCATCAGGGCGGGAGCCTCGTCGTAGAGTTTGCGCAGGAAAGGGCGCATTACAAGTTTCACAGGAGGGAAGAGCATGAAGCGTGCCAGGCGCATGAAAAAGTTTATTGTTGCCGCCTCCACTTCCTGCAGTTCAATGTCTCGGGTAATGAGGTGGAGATGCACCTGCCGGCTGTTCTGTGCCGTGGGGGCATAACGCGCTGCTTCCAGAATCATGTCCAGAGACCTTTGCGGAATGGGAGTGGCGGTGATGGTGCGGTTACTGCGGCGTGAGCGTATCAGTTCCATCAGACTCTCTGCACTGGGCAGGATGTCCCTCTTGATTTCGTGTATTGATTCTGCAGGAAAGTCGGTGTGGGTATATGCCCCGGTGGGACAAACGTCCACACAATGTCCGCACCCTATGCACACTTCGGGATGGCGAAGCACGGGCTGTTCATCCTTTTCTATGACAGGGATGAACGCTGGGCAAACCCTTTGGCATTTGCCGCATCGGATGCAGGTATCGTTGTTTATGCTGATCATGGGAAGGGATTTATTGTAGACCTTCTAGTTTATCTAGGATGTCTAGATTATCTAGATTGTCTAGATTGTCTAGGATTTCTAGAATTTCTAGGATATCTAGGATATCTAGGATATCTATAAAACTATTCGTTTGTACCTGGTTGCTCCTCGGGATTGTTCTTGTAGTACTCGTCCCACTGCCTTTGCACTTCCTGCCAGTCTACGGCATCGCCGCTTGCTACGGCCTCGGCCTGACGCAGGGCTTCGTCGCGCTGGCGCTTTTCGGCATGACGTTGCTTCATGGCCTCGATGGTGGCATCGTCCAGAATCTGGATACGGCCACGGCGTACACATTCGTCGAGGTCTTCGGGTCCGAAAGCCTTGCCTTGTATGTTGAAGTCGGCGATGTTGAACTCGAATGTTGTGCGCAGTGTGTGGCGTACCATCTTCTGCTGGAAGCGCGTGCCGGCCATCTTTCGGCGCAGCAACTTGCCTATTATTTCTATCTCGCGTTGTGAGAATTTGTTTCTGCCCATTGAGTGAATGATAATGTATATTATGCGTAGGCAAAGATAGCAATAAAATATGAAATCCCGTGCTACACGCCCGAAATTATCGACCATAAAGTCCCTAAGGACCTTAGAGACCTTAAGGTACTCGCGCTCGATAATACTCAAATAAATTTGGTATTATGCTCGCTTAATCGTACTTTGAGGCTATGCCTCTAAGGTACTCACGCTCGATAATGCTCAAATAAATTTGGTATTATGCTCGCTTAATCGTACCTTTGCATCCGCTAAAGAAAAACGGACAATGTATGCGTAAACTATTAGTTACACTTACGGCAGTGATGTGCTCGCTCATGGCGAGGGCCGACGAGGGCATGTGGATGCTCTCCCACATCAACCCCAAGACGGCAGAGACGATGAAGTCTCTAGGCCTTACCCTCACTCCCGAGGAACTGTACAATCCCAACGGCCGCAGCCTGAAGGATGCTGTTATCAATCTGGGCGACTTCTGCTCCGGCGTTGTGGTGTCTCCCGAAGGTCTGTTCTTCACCAACCACCATTGCGGTTATGGCGCCATCCAGGCCCTGTCCACTCCCGAGGACGACATACTGAAGAACGGTTTCGTTGCCAAGAAGCGCGAACAGGAGCGTCCTGCCCATGGTCTTTATGTGCGTTTCCTACAAAAGGTGGAGGACTGCACCGAGCAGGTCAATGCCGAACTGGCACGCCTCTACAAGGAGAAGGCCCCCAAGATGGACTCTGCCCAGGTGGAGGCCTACTACACGGATAGCATCTGCATGGCTCTGGAGGATAAGTTGGACAGCCTGAACCCCGACATGGAGTGCCGTGTGGCATCGTACTATGGAGGCAATGCCTTCTATGCCAACTTCTACAAGGTGTACAACGACATACGCCTGGTGTTCACCGCCACGGAGACCCTGGGCAAGTTCGGTGGCGACACCGACAACTGGATGTGGCCCCGCCAGACATGCGACTTCTCCATGTTCCGCATCTATGCCAAGCCCGACGGTACTCCTGCCGAGTACAGCGAAGACAATGTGCCCCTGAAGACTCCCGGTTATGCTCCCGTTTCCATCAAGGGTTATGCCCCCGGCGACTATTGCATGACCATCGGTTATCCCGGCAGCACCGACCGCTACCTCTCTTCATGGGGCATCGTGGAGCGCACCGAGGCCACCAACCAGGCCGTCATCGACGTGCGTACCGCCAAGCAGAACGTGTGGAAGCACTGGATGGACGAGGACCGTGCCATTGCCATCAAGTACTCCAGCAAGTGGGCAAGCAGCAGCAACTACTGGAAGAACTCCATAGGCATGAACAAGGCCGTGAAGGACATGGACATCGTGGGACAGAAGAAGAAAATAGAGCAGAACATACGCAACTGGTATGCCAAGGACGAGGCACGCAAGGCACGCTACGGTTCCGTCCTGTCCGAACTGGAGAAGGCCTATACCCAGCGCAAGGAGAAGATGGCTCTGCTGACCTACTATAGCGAAGTGTTCTTCCGTGGCATAGAACTGCGCAACGTTGCCAGCCGCCTGTCGCGTCTGCCCTTTGATGCCACCGCCGAGGACGCCGCCCTGTGCGTGGACAACCTGAAGGCTTTCTACAAGGACTACGAACCCCGCGTGGACGAGGAAACCATGGGTGTGCTCCTTCAGGACTACCGCACATGGTCCAAGGGCGAGTTCCTGCCCGACTTCTACCAACTGATAGACAGCCTCTATGGCGGCGACACCAAGGCCTATGCCAAGGATGTCTTTGCCAAGACCTGCCTGCTGGACACCACCTGCGTGGCAAAGGTGATGGCCGACAGCACCCTGCGCGAGACGGACATCGCCATGCAGTATGCCGATGACATCATCGACACATACTACGGTCTTCTGGCTTCCATCAGAAGCACCCTGCCTGTCATCGACCACAACGAGCGTCTGCTCACACAGGCCCTCATGGACATGGAGATGGACGAGGCCCACTATTCCGACGCCAACATGACCATGCGCCTGTCCTACGGCTTCATACAGGACTACACCGCCAACGGTACGCACTACAACTACTTTACCAACAGCCAGAGTCTTCTGGACAAGGCTGCCAAGCAGGAGGAGATAGAGGACTATGAACTGGAGGCCGACATAGTGAAACTGCTCAAGAAGGGCAAGTTCGGCAAGTATGCCGACAAGAAGACCAAGCAGATGCACCTCTGCTTCCTGAGCAACAACGACATCACCGGCGGCAACAGCGGTTCGCCCATGTTCGACGGCAACGGCCATGTCATCGGCCTTGCTTTCGACGGCAACTGGGAGGCCATGGCTGGTGACATCAGCTTCGACCCCACACTGCAGCGCTGCATTGGTGTGGACATCCGCTTCGTCCTGTGGGTAATCGACCGCTGGGGCGGAGGCAAGAACATCATCAAGGAACTGGGACTGTAAAGCAAGTCCCCTCACGATAAAAGCGCCGGGCCACTGAATGTCCGGCGCTTTTCCTATACATAGCATAGCCAGTCCTCTTAATAGGAGGACAGCAGTACTCATAGTAGGAGGACAGCAGTACTCATAGTAGGAGGACAGCAGTACTCTTAGTAAGAGGACTGACGAAAAAACGGGATGCGATGCGGGCTTTCTCGTAAAAAACAAGTATCTTTGCCCTAAGGAACAAACATAAAGGCACATGAAGATAGTTGTTTTGGATGCATATACGGCCAATCCCGGAGACCTGTCGTGGGAACCCCTGTATGCCTTGGGACAGGTGGAGGTCTACGACCGTACCGCCCCCGGGGATGTGGTGGCACGTGCCACGGGAGCCGATGCAGTGCTGGTGAACAAGGTGAAGATAACACGCGAGGTTATGGAGGCTCTGCCCCAACTGCGCTACGTGGGGGTACTGGCCACGGGATACAATGTGGTGGACATCCCGGCCGCACACGAGCATGGCATCACCGTCACCAATGTGCCGGCCTACAGTACCATGTCGGTGGCACAGATGGTCTTCGCCCACCTGCTGAACATCACCGGTTCGGTGGCAGAGTACACCTCTGAGGTGAAAGCCGGCAAGTGGAGCCGTTGCGAGGATTTCTGCTTCTACAACGTGCCGCTGACAGAACTGGACGGCCGCACGATGGGCATCGTGGGTCTTGGAAACACCGGCATGGCGGTGGCAAGGATAGCACAGGCCTTCGGCATGAAGGTGATGGCCATGAGCGGGAAAACGGCAGAAACGCTCCAGGCCCTGGGAATATGCAAGGCCGCGTCATACGAGGAACTCTTCGCCCAGACCGATGTCCTTTCCCTGCATTGTCCGTTGGCCGACGACACCCTGCATCTGGTAAATGCCGGGCGTCTGGCACTGATGAAGCCTACGGCCATACTGATAAATACGGGCAGAGGACCGCTTGTTGACGAGCAGGCTCTGGCAGATGCACTCCGTGCCGGCAGAATACGTGCCGCAGGAGTGGATGTCCTCACCGAAGAACCTCCACGGAACGACAGCCCTCTGATAGGCGCTCCCAACTGCCACATCACCCCACACATAGCATGGGCCACGGCCGAAGCAAGACAGCGCCTGTTGGCCACGGCCATAGAAAACGTGAAGGCCTTTGCCAATGGCAGGCCCCAAAACACAATCCTCCCCTAAAGACCTTAAAGACTCTAAAGACCCTAAAGACCCTTAAACCAACCCCAATGGAAAAGCACTACAAAGACATATTCCTGGATTTCGACGACACCCTGTATGACACGCACGGCAATGCCGACATAGCATTGGGCGAACTCTATGAAGACTTCGCCCTGCACCGCCATTTTGACAAGTTCGAGGACTTCCACATCCCTTACTGGGAAACCAACCTTGACCTGTGGAAACAGTATGCTGCCGGCGAGATAACCCGCGATGTCCTTATCGTGGAGCGCTTCCGCCGCCCCTTGAGCAAAGGTCGCGGACTGGAGAATGTAAGTGTTGAGTTCTGCCTTGAGGTGAGCGACCGTTTTCTGGAACTCTGTGCCGTGAAACCCGGAGTGATTGACGGAGCGCACGAGGTGATGGACTATCTCAAGTCCCGTGGCTATGGCCTGCACATGTGCAGCAACGGTTTTCACGAGGTGCAGTACCGCAAACTGAAGGCCTGCGACATGAAGGACTATTTCGACACCATAGTGCTGTCCGAGGATGCCGGCGCCAACAAACCTTCCCCCGTCTATTTCGACTATGCCTTCCGCATGACAGGTGCCAGACCCGAAACCACCCTGATGATAGGCGACAACTTCCAAACCGACATCCTTGGAGCAAAAGACTCCGGCCTGGACGTCATGTGGTTCAATCCCAATCCCAAGGAGAACAAGGCAACGGAACCAGTGAACTACGAGATACACAACCTCAGGGAAATGCTCAATATCCTCTGATATTACATTCTTTAGAATATAGTTCCGAGTGTCCGGATAGATAAAATGCGTCTATTGTGGGCACTTGGAACTGTTTTTATGCAATTATATTCCTAATCCTTTGGGACATATACCATAAAACACTAACTTTGATGCGTGGTATGTGCAATAATGAACAAACTAAAAACAAATAGCATGAAAAAGACTTTTCTACTTTCATTTCTGCTTGCCCTGCTGGGAACAGTCTCGGTATGGGCAGAAAACGTTGTTACCGGCAGTGGAGCACAAGGTACAATCAACATATCCGATATCAACGACCAAAACCTAACATCCATTCCTGCCAATACAGGATGGACATTGGCTTTAGAGGTAGAGAACCCAGATGGAAATTCATTCAATCAATGGGGAACAAGCATTCTGGCTATTGGCGACAAAGCTTTCCCTGAGAAGAATAATTATAAGGGGTTTCAGTTATATCTTCAGAGTTCTACCAACGGAGGCAAGTTGGACGCGGTATTCGACGGAGGTGACCATCTGATAGACAACGTAACATACACAGGCAATTTCAGTGCTGTCATCACGTACAATGGTAGCAAACAGTTACAGATTAAGACCACAAATGCTTCTGAAAAAGTGGCGATAAACGATTACACCCTCACAAATGCGCTGGGTGAGTTCTCGCAACTTGCATACGGATTGCCTACGGGTATCAATGTAAAGAACCTGCAGATTGCCCCACTGAGTAATAGCATAGACTATCCCACGGTTGGAAATGTATCAAACAATAAGTATACCTTTACTTCCGACAAAATACTGTATGCTGGTGATTGTAACAAAATTCGCTTCACACTGACAGAATCCGGAGCATTCTATCAGGGCGGAGCCAAGCGTATGAGTTTTGACTCGTTCACTCTATACAATGCAAATGGCAATGCTGTAACACTGAAAGAATCTTACTTCTCTGGCAACAACGGCAAGACCTATGCTGGCATGCTAGACGGAGAGAACAACACCTATACCAATGCAGCATGGGCATCGGGAACAGAGGATGACTATTTTGAGATAACCCTTCCTGAAGACATAGACCTCGGCGGTGCATTCTCTTTCTCCTTTGTTACAGAGAATACGACCATGAATGCAAAGGCGTTCCGCATAGAGATGCTGTATGAGGCAAAGAATGATGTTATATATACATTTGCTGTTAACGCACCAGAAGGTCATAATCCCACAATAACCTACAACGGTGAAGACGTTTCTGCCGAAACCACATTCACTAAGGGTGAATTTGATATAGACCTCTTCTCGGCCTCAGAGATTAGCGGCTACACATGGAGCATCGTGGTAGACGAAGAAAACTACACTATCACACTTGTATATACCGAGGCACCATCTGTAGAGAATCCTGCTGCTGTAGTTGCCCTTGTCAATCGTATTGGCGGGGAAGGCACTGCCGACAAGTTCAAGTTCTTGCTCGACCCCTCCCTTAACTCCAAGCAGGAAGTCTTTGTAATCGGAGGCGAGGATGGCAAAGTTCTCGTCAAGGGTTCTACCCTCAGCGCCATTACTACAGGTCTGGGCTGGTACCTCAACCACATTGCCAAGATAAACATCGCATGGAACTCGCTCAATGAGAAGACCGTTTCTGGCGAGGCCTATGCCGACCTTTCTAATATTCCCGTGCCAACAGCAGAGGAAACGCATATCAGCGATGCAAAGTACCGCTACTACCTGAACACCTGCACCTTTGGTTATTCCATGACCTCATGGACATGGAAGCGCTGGCAACAGGAAATTGACTGGATGGCTCTGCATGGTATCAACATGCCTCTCCAACTTGTAGGTCTTGAAGAGGTGTGGCGCAAGTTCCTGACTATGGAAGAAGGTGGAACGCGCAAGTATGGTTACACAGACGCAGAAGCCAAAGCCTTTGTTGCCGGTCCTGCCTTCATCGCATGGTGGGCAATGAACAACCTTGAGGGTTGGGGTGGCACTGCCACTGGTTCAAAAAGCGGTTACTATAATCTGGCAGGTGCTGGCGGTGTGCAGGACGAAGCTTGGTATGTTCGTCAGAAGAACCTGGCAAAGCAAATTACCGACCGTCAACGTGAACTGGGCATGCAACCCGTATTGCCCGGCTGGTCAGGTATGGTACCCACCAACTTTGCCTCTGAATCAGGATATGCCACACGAGGCAATGGCGGCAACTGGGCCGGCGACTTCGTGCGTCCGCTCCTGCTTAGTGTAAGCAATGACAACTATGCAGAGATTGCTGCCGACTATTATGCATGCTTGAAGGAGGTAATGGGCGAAAGCCAGTACTACTCTATGGACCCCTTCCACGAAGGTGGCGGTGCCGGCACTATGGAGGACTATGAAGCCCTTTATGCTGCCATGGAGGCAGCGAAGCCCGGTTCGCAGTGGGTCATCCAGCAGTGGCAGTGGAGTGCAACACAGAAGTACTCTCTGACCGCAGTGCCAGCAGGTCGTCTCGTTGTTCTCGACCTCTTCTCT
Source organism: Bacteroidaceae bacterium (assembly GCA_017503065.1). The sequence goes on from JAFVTT010000020.1 coordinate 21,101, forward strand.
GATGGTTCTCCTGCATTCGACAAATACAATGGTTATGCCCCTCAGGATGCTGTGTTCTGCGCTATCCCCAACTTTGGCGGTCGCTCAGGCCTGATGGGACGCTTGCAGAACGTGACCGATAATTATTTCAAGTTCAAAGGAAAGTATGCCAGCATCAAGGGTATCGGTGCGGCTCCTGAGGCAATCGAGCAGACTCCCGTCACCTACGACCTCATCTTCCAGCTTCCCTGGATGAATGGGGTGAAACCAGATGTAAAGGAGTGGGTCGGCAACTATGCTGTTGCTCGTTATGGCAAGGACAATGCGGTAGTGAAAGAGGCTTGGGATCTGCTCCGTCAAGGTCCGCTCAACTATGGTGCCGATGGTATCCAAGGTCCTGTTGAGGATGTATGGGCGGCACGTCCTAATCTTGACGCTAATGCTGCAAGTGCATGGGGAAGTACTATCTCAAAAGGACATAATATCCCGGCTCCAGGAAATACCTATACACCTGCTCGCCGACAGATGCTAATTGATGCAGTGTACAAACTCATTGACCAGAAAGACGAACTCGAGTTGACCACAGGTTCTGTTCATGAGAGCAACTACCTCTATGACATTGTTGAGTTTGGTGGTGCCGTAATGGCGGACTATGCTCACGACCTCTTGCTTAGTATCAAGGAGGCGAAGAATGCAGATAATACCGAACTTTATGAGGCTCGCCGCAATGCCTTCCTACAGTTGATTCTTGATGTAGACAAGTTCAAGGGTACGAACCTCAACTTCCGACTTGGTAAATGGACACAGGAGGCACGTGATGCTGCAGGGGAGGTAACAGGTGCTACTACTGCTACTCCCGACTGGTACGAATACAACAATGCCCGTACCATCGTATCTACATGGTCATCGCCAGGCACTAACCTGAACGACTACTCTTACCGTTCTTGGCAGGGATTGATGAAGGATCTTTACTATCCTCGCTGGAAGCATTACTTTGATAACAACTGTACAACGGCAGAGTATCAGTTCTTCGAATGGAACTGGGCACATGGTATGAAACATTCTGTCGGTCAGACTGACGTCAGCAACGAACCGCTTGCCAAGGGTGAGGCCGGTCATACTGACAGTTACACGCGTGAACCTGAAGGCAATACCGTGGAGAAGGCTAAGGAGATACTTGACAAGTACATCATACCCGTGAACAATGGAGCCTACTATGCTTACCGTTACCTGAACAACGACCTGACCGGCAAGGTGACTATCATCGCCAATGCAGGAACAAGCATAGACCTCACCCAGTACTTCGATGGACTAACAGGTGCAGTAAGTGGCGATTTCATCAATGGCACAGCCACAGACCTTAGCAGTGTTGCCATCAAGTCCGATGCTGCTGATGGTTCACACACAGGTGCTCTGACCCTGACCGATGGTACGGTACTGACTTTTGCTGTGGTTATCAACCCTGGATATTACGGAGTGTATAATATAAACTACAAGAACGGTGATGAAGAAAATGCAGTCTTTGTGGGGTACAACGAGGATAAAGATAATAGCAGCAACGTTGGTTACAAGTTGATAGCCACAGGTACTTACTCTACTGATGACACTGCCGACAAGATGTTTACCATTGTACCCAACGGAACTGGATTCTCCATTTCTGCTCAAGGCAAATACTTGAAGCAGCCCACCCTTGGCGGTTGGAACCATCTGATGTTCTCCGACAATGCTGATGAGGCTGGTGCATATATTATTGAGGAGACAGGAACGGATACTGGCATATTCAAGATTCGTAGCACAACAGACGGCATAAACTACCTGAACGACTACGACAAACTGGTTTTCGGTAACGACAAGTCCGACAAGGACAACCTTGCCACTTTCACCATCACCGAAGCAACATCCTATCCTCTCACCATCACCGAAGCTGGCTTTGCTACTCTCTGCCTGCCCTTCAATGTGGTTATGCCCGAAGGTATGTATGCATACGACCTTTCTGTAGAGAATATTGCAAGTGGCGATGCAGAAGGGAAGTACAACGCTACCATGAAGGTGGTTGCCACTTCTGGCGAGGCCTTGAAGAAGGGTACTCCAGTAATAATCAAGGCAAATGAAGGTAGTTACAGGCTTCCCATCACCATGTCGGATAATGGCGCCAAGACCTCCCTTGCCGGTTCTTTGCTCCGTGGCAACTTCACGAAGCAGGAGTTGGTACAAGGCGACGCCATCAAGAAGTACATCTTTGCCAAACCTGAAGGAGAAGAGCTTGGTTTCTACCTTATGGATGGATCTGGCACTATCGGTGCCAACAAGTGTTGGATGGAATGGACCGTTCCTGCTGGTCAGGCAGAGGCTCGCTCCTTCGTTATTTCCTTTGACGATGCAACGGGCATATCCGACATCATTACCGAAACAAAGGAGAACAAGACACACCTTATATATAATATAAGTGGCCAGCGTTTGAATAAGCCTCAAAAGGGCCTGAATATTATTGGTAACAAGAAGGTAATAATTAAATAAGAAATACTATGAAGCAGAAATATTTATCACCAACCACAAAGGTGCTTGAGATAGACACCTGTTGCATTATTGCTAATTCAGAAAAAAGTGTCGTTATTAACAACAATGTAGAAATGGATGCCAGCGAATCACTTTCCCGTGAAGACAACTCGTCTACTGGCAGTATCTGGAACTCCCATTGGTAAAAAGACAACACGCATAATTACAACACGCCTTGCATCTGTATTTGCTCACAGTTGCAAGGCGTGACTCTTTTATCCCAAATCGGTCATTAGCGTTATGATGATAATCGCTTTGTTTTTGAACAGATGTTTTGTCGCTTTGAGGGCGCAATGGGGTTCCATTGTAACCGAGAAGCGACGAAACAGATGACAAAAAGATAGCGTCATTAGCGCGTAA
>JAFVTT010000056.1 GCA_017503065.1 Bacteroidaceae bacterium
GTGTCGATGCACTTATAGGCAGGGAAACAAGAACACATAACGACATCGATCTGTTCGTAGAGAAGAAAGACTACTGTATAACCATATCCGTGATTACAGGGAAGGGATACAGAGAAGTTATAATGGACTATACGACCGACAGCCATACTGTCTGGAAAGATGACAACGGAAGAATAATCGATATGCATTGTTTCGAATATGTAGAAGATGGAATCCTATATGACGGATACATTTTTCCAAGCGAAACTTTCTCAGGTAAAGGAAATATCGGGAATATTGAGGTGTCCTGCATAAACCCGGAGGCACAGGTACAGTTCCATCTTGGATATGAATATGATGAAAATGATGTCCATGACGTTCTGTTGTTATGCAGAACTTTCAATCTTGATATACCAGAGCAGTATCTTTTCGACTCCTGCTCCACACTCTGATAATAGCCGGCAATCGCCACATTGAGAATAAAGAAGACAATGCCGGTGGCAAAGCATAGAAATTCCAATTTATCGGACTGCTATCATATAGCAGCTGCCTATCTTGACATCCCTTGTTGGAACTTCTGTATGCGTCCATCGTATCTGCCATCAGCAATGTCGTGGACTTCATGGTCGGCACGTCTCAGTCCGTTAGCGTTGAACCTGCCCAAGGTGCTTGCCAGCCATACAAACCAGTCTGCCACCTGCTTCAAGGTGGTACTGGCAAGGTCGGCAAACATCTTCAGGTAATGCTTGATGGCAAATGACTCGTTGTCCCAGAAGATGTCACCATGCTTGCCGCACATTATGCGACGTTTTCACTCTGTCACCGCCTTTCTCAGCACGAGGAATAATCCCAAATTGTTGCACTCCCTTTTTTTAGCCTTGCATAGGTGCGTGAGCTAATGCCGGTTTCACTACATAGCGTACTGACCTTTATTCCTCTTTTCCTACGCATAGTTTCCAACTGTTCCATTTCCCCAATAATCAAATCCTTAGTCTTTTCTTTAAAAATCCGTTTCATACTATTAAAATTCTATAATTTTATTTTACCTACTGGTGGTAAAATCCACACCCCAAAATTAGAAGAAAAAATTGTTATTTTGCATGATTTTATTTTTAATTAATTCAATTATGCAAAACAACAATCTGCCTTCGCTGTTTAAAGGAATGTATTCCGCCAACAGCACAACTATCGAATGGCAATCTGTGGCTGACATGATTGCCGGTGAATCACTGAAAAACGATACGGAGAAGTATCGGAAGATGAAAGAATGCGAGCTCGACAAGGATGCCAACGCCGTCAAGAAGCGACTGCCATGCATCACGCCGGCTGTAGAGTGCAACGGCGGGCGAAAGAAGGAGCACCTCGTGGCACTAACGGGTGTTTGCATGTGCGACTTCGACCATGTTGGCAATCTGGAAGAGTGCTTCGCCAAGGCCATTGAATGCGAGCACACGTTTCTGGCCTACCGCACCATTTCGGGGCACGGACTGCGCATCCTCTTCCGGGTGGTTCACGATGACGGCTCTGCCCTACCCTCGCCAAACAAGGCCGGAAGCATGGCTCCGGGATTCGAGGAGGGCAACAGGCTATATGCCGAACTGCTGGGCGAGGAGTACGACAAACAGTGCAAGAACATCGGACGACTGTCGGTGCTGTGCCACGATGCCAACGCTTATTTCAATCCCAACGCCTCGCCTATACCAATAGCTCCTCACACTGAGAAGGTGAAGAAGAACAAGAGCAAGGCCAGCAGGCTAACAAAGGTGGTCAAGGCCATTAAGAAGCAGTTGGACACGGAGGGGATAGAATACCGCGAAGGCAGCTACAACATGTACGTGATGCGCACGGGCTATCTGCTCAACTGCTACGGCATTGAGAAGAGTCAGGCTGAGCAATGGGCAGTAAGCACGTTCAATGATTACGACAGCGACCAGGTGCGCGCCATCATAGCCTCGTGCTACAAGCAGGAGGATGAGTTTGGCTGCCTTTCTCTTAATAGGAAGGCGCCTAAGGACAAGCAGCCTTATGCCACCGTAGAACAGATTGAGGAGTTTCTTGCATCACAGGGCAAGTTCCGATACAACATGATAACGAGGAAGACGGAAGCGATGCTTAATCATGAATTAGGAATTAATAATTCTGACAACAATGACAATCCAACTAACTCTCATCCCTCATCTCTCATCCCTCATCAAGCATTCTCCGAACTCACCGACCGCGACGTCAACTCACTATGGCGCAGCATGTCGAAGCAGGGCTTTAACGTAAAGGTTCTGCACATGGTCAACGTGATACAATCGAGCTTCGTGCCGCTATGGAATCCGTTTGAAGACTACTTCTATTCGTTGCCCAAGTGGAACGGCGAGACCGACTACATCGCTCTTGTGGCGAATATGGTGAGGGTGAAAAGGCATGGATCGGAAACTCAGGAGGAGGCTCAGCAGAGGTTTGTGGAGTGTCTCAGAAAATGGCTCCCCTGCGATAAAGGTCACCACGCCGCGGAACCGCCAGCGGGTCAGGGTCAGACCGGTTTCTTCTTTGGCCTCCCGCAGCAGACAATCATCGGGACTCTCACCGGCTTCAAACTTTCCGCCGATGCCGATCCATTTGTCGTGGTTGATGTCGTTTTTTTTCTTGACCCGGTGGAGCATCAGGTATTTGCCGTCCTGCTCCACGTAGCAAAGGGTGGTGTTGTGCATAGCCAGTCCTCCCGGAAGTTGGTACTGACATTGTATCATGGCTTCTCCCAAAACACAACAAGGCCGCTTCTGCGGCCTTGTGTGCTTACATTTCTTCAAAATCCGCATCCATGGCATCGTCATGGATATCGTCGTTGGGATTGGAAGCGGCACCTTCGTACCGGGCGTTGGGATCCACGGTGCAGCCCAGCTGGTTGAGCACATA
>JAFVTT010000021.1 GCA_017503065.1 Bacteroidaceae bacterium
AATATATATTATATATATAATAAAATTTCTTTTCATCCCTTTTCACACCCCTCAAAAAAAACTGCATAACTGTATAACTGCATAACTGCATATAGCTCTTTATGGTAATGTAAAGATATTTCAATCCTGCAAGATGGTTGATATCTTAACTATATCCGCACTGTTTTGCTGAACAATTGTGCAAGACTGCGAGAATACATCAAGTTGATATTCAATGGGTTACTTTGACGCACCACTCCTTGCCCCCCTGCGTTTTTCGTTCGCTTTTCCGTTCTCACATCGCCCGTGAGACGCTGACATATTGTCATGCGCCTGTTCATTCATGTTCACGGTTGATTCCATGCGAGGAACGAGCCTTGACGATACGAGGATTTTCCGCCCTGTAATGCGCAAACAGAGATGTAAAGTTTTTTTTAGAGTACAGATGACAGAGTACAGAGTACAGATGACAGATGACACAGATTTGACAGATTTACACGGAGGATGCACAACATTTCTCTCTCAATCCCGTTAGGGCTGCGGAGGTAATCCGAGGGCAAAGCATATTCTTCGTTTTATTTCACTCCAAGTCACCATAAGTCACTATAAGTCACCGTAAGTCACTTTCTGCCATTTTTGTGCCGTATATTTGCACTACCGAACGGGAAACGGAACCGACGCAGGAAGCGGGAGCAGAAGCATGGTAGGGACACGGCATGCCGTGTCCGATAACAAGAGCAAAAGCGGACTCGGCATGCCGAGTCCCTACATCCCCGAGCGGGAGCAGATTCGAGACCGCAAAGCGGGATTAAAACGGGAAACGGAAAACTGCGGACGCTGCACGCAGCGTCCCTACCACTCACCACTCACCGCTCACCACTCACCACTCATCCGCAAGGGAGGGGGAGACTACAGCCTAGCAAGTGGCCACATCGGCAGTACATCACGCTCCCTCCCATACAGGGGAGGGTACGGGGAGGGGTCCTATTATTAACCCTCTAACAAATCCCACTTTACCCCCTGCCAACATGAAGGAAACATCGCGCTCTGCCCCGTCACCCTCTTCCTCCTGGGCCGCTATCCCGAGCGCATCCTCATCTACAAAATCAACAAGAACCACCTGCACTGCCCCATATTCATCGAGTGAGAAGCGCGTACTACACACTCAGGGGCCGCATCGCGCAATGTGCGACACAGCCCCTGGTGTTGTTTGTATATGTCAGGAGAAATCCGTTCCCTTACTCCTCGCGGCGCTTCACCACACGGCGGCGGCGTGGCTTGTCCTCCAGGTTCTTGACTTCCACCTTTACACCTGCCAGTTCGGGGTCAACGAGGATACGGCCGCAGTACTCGCACACGATGATCTTTTTGCGGGTGCGGATGTCCAACTGGCGCTGGGGCGGAACCTTGTTGAAGCAGCCGCCGCAGGAGTCGCGCTGGACGTAAACCACGGCCAGGCCGTTGCGTGAGTTCTTGCGGATGCGCTTGAAGGCGCTCAGCAGGCGGGGTTCTATGGTGGCCTCCACGTTGTGGGCCTTCTCCTTGAGTTTCTCCTCCTCGGCCTTTGTCTCGCTGACGATTTCCTCCAGTTCGGTACGCTTGATGTCCAGGTCGGTACGGCGGTCGGCGATTACCTGGTTGGACTTTACCAACTCCTCGCCGCGTGTCTCCAGCGAATCCTTTGCCTCGCCGATGCGCTTCTGGTTCAGTTCGTTGTCCAGACGCAGGTATTCGATCTGCTTGGAGAAGTTCTCGTACTCGCGGTTGTTGCGCACGTTCTTCATCTGGTTCTCGAAGCGCCCTATGTCCATCTTGTTCTTCTCGATGACGCCCTGGCGCTCGTTGATTTCCTTCTTGGCAGAGGCTATGTCCTCGTTTATCTTCTCGATACGGGTTTCCAAGCCTGCGATTTCGTCCTCCAGGTCCTTCACCTCCAGGGGGAGTTCGCCACGGAGGGTCTTGATCTGGTCAATCTCGGTCATGAGAGATTGCAACTGGTAGAGGTTCTTCAGTTTTTCCTCTACATTCAGTTCTGCCGGGTCTTTTACTTTTGCCATTTAATATAAATAATGTATTGGGTTAGTATTTACTTCTGTCTTGTACAGGGGCAGGTGCGGGAACTGTTCGGAGAGCAGGCGCTCCAGGAGTTCCACGGTGTACTGCTCGCTCTCGTAGTGCCCCAGCACGCATATCTGTATCTCCTGCTCATGTCCCATGTACAGGTGGTAGCGCATCTCTCCCGTCAGGAAGGCATCGGCCTCCTGCGCTATGGCCTCGTCCAGGAGGAAGTCGCCTCCGCCTCCGCAGATGGCCACGCTCTGTATGGGGCGCGAGAGCACCTCGTTGTGCATCAGGCACTGGCAATGGAAGACGTCCTTCACCCTGTCCAGGAAGAAGCGTGCGTCCATGGGTGCGGACAGGTATCCCACCACGCCGCAATCGCCCGCAGGCACCACGTCTATGAGTCCCAGGCGCTCGGCCATCTGGTAGTTCACTCCGTCCTCGGCCTTGTCCAGATTGGTGTGCGCACTGTATATGGCTATGTCGTTCTGTATGGCCAGGCGCACAACGCGCTGCACCTGTGTGGCATCGCTCACCTGCTTCAATCCGCGGAAGAGCACGGGATGGTGGCTCACTATGAGGTTGCACCCCAGATCCACGGCCTCGCGCACCACCTCCTCGGTGACGTCCAGACACAATAATGCCCCTGAAACCTCCGCCTCTGTCAATCCTACCTGCAGGCCGGCATTGTCATAGCTCTCCTGAAGGGGCAGAGGCGCGAAACGTTCAAGGGCGTCGATTACTTCCTTAACCTTCACGCTCATTGTGATATGTGTGTAGTGTGTGTGTGGATAATATTCCGCGCACAAAGGTACGAAAAATATCCGCATCCACACCACCTTAATGCGCCTTTTTGCCACTATTGTACGGTTTTTTAGCACCTTAGTGCCAAAATGACTCCCTTTTTTGCTATCTTTGAACCGAAACAAACCAAGAACGAAGCAACATGAACAGATACTTACCAGCCGAATGGCACCCCCAGGAGGCCATACAACTGACATGGCCGCATAGCGGAACCGACTGGGCGGAGACGCTGGAGGAGGTGACACGATGCTACATCGGCATGGCACGCGAGATAGCCCTCAGGCAGAAACTCTGGATAGTGACCCCGCAACCCCAGCGCGTCCGCGCCCTGCTCGAGGGGGAACTGCCCGGCAAGGCACTGGCCAACATAGAATACTTCCGCATACCCAGCAACGACACCTGGGCACGCGACCATGCCTTCATCACACTGCTCCGCGAGGACGGGGCACGCGAACTGCTCGACTTCCGCTTCAATGCCTGGGGAGGCAAGTTCGAGGCATCGCTGGACAATGCCATCAACCGCGAGTTCTACAACCAGAACTTCGCACACGACCCGGAACACAACCTATACGTGTCCCAACTGGACTTCGAACTGGAAGGCGGTTCCATAGAGAGCGACGGCGAGGGCACCATACTGACCACCGCCCAGTGCAACCTGAATGATAACCGGCGCACACCCTCCCAAGCCTCATCAGCCGAGGAGGCCATAGGCGGGGAACTCTGCCGACGCCTCTCTGCCAAGCGCATCCTGTGGCTCCACCACGGAGGCCTGGAGCGCGACGACACGGATGCCCACATAGACACCCTGGCACGCTTCGCCCCCAACGACACCATCGTCTACGGCGAGGGATGCCCCGAGATGCTGGAGGAACTCCGCTCCTTCCGCACCCTGCAGGGCAAGCCCTACCGGCTCATTGCCGTACCGCCCTACTATGCCAACTTCCTCATCATGAACACCGCCGTACTGCTCCCCTTCTACGAGGACGAGGCGGAGAACCTCCGTGCCAAGGAGGCCCTGCAAACGGCCTTCCCCGACCGCGAGATAATAGGCATAGATTGCCGCATCCTGCTCACCCAGAACGGAAGCCTGCATTGCTGCACGATGCAGTACCCTGAGAAAACGGAAAGGTGAAAACGGAAAACGGAAAACTGTCCCTAAACTCCCTAAGGACCCTATAAAATTAAACTATGAAAATCGCCATCATCCAACAATCCTGCTCTGCCGACATAGAGGCCAACAAGCAGAAACTTGCACACAACATACGCACCGCCGCAAAGAAAGGCGCAGAACTCGTAGTACTTCAGGAACTGCACAACTCCCTCTACTTCTGCCAGACGGAGAACGTGGACCTCTGCTCCCTGGCAGAACCCATCCCCGGCCCCAGCACCGAGTTCTACGGAGCATTGGCCAAGGAGCTGGGCGTGGTCATCGTCACCAGCCTCTTCGAGCGCCGTGCCCCCGGCCTCTACCACAACACCGCCGTGGCGATGGAGAAGGACGGCACCATAGCCGGCAAGTACCGCAAGATGCACATACCCGACGACCCCGCCTACTACGAGAAGTTCTACTTCACCCCCGGCGACCTCGGTTTCCACCCCATAGACACCAGCGTGGGACGCCTGGGCGTGCAGGTATGCTGGGACCAGTGGTATCCCGAGGGAGCACGCCTCATGGCCCTGCAGGGCGCCCAACTACTCATCTACCCCACCGCCATAGGATATGAAAGCAGCGACCTGCCCGAAGAGCAGGAACGCCAGCGCGAAGCATGGACAACAGTACAGCGCGGCCATGCCGTGGCCAACGGACTTCCCGTCATTGCCGTGAACCGCACCGGCCACGAACCCGACCCCTCCGGCCAGACAAACGGCATACAGTTCTGGGGCAGCAGTTTCGTATGCGGACCCCAAGGCGAGTTCCTCTACCGTGCACCCAAGGACGAGGAGGTAGTGGAAGTCATCAACGTGGACATGCAACGATGCGAGAACGTCCGCCGCTGGTGGCCCTTCCTCCGCGACCGCCGCATAGAGGAATTCTCTCCCCTGACACGCAGGTTCATTGACTGAAGAAATCGGAATAATCGGAGGACTCAGAAGACTCAGAAGACTCAGAGGACTCGGCCCCCCGAGTCCTCTAAATCATTAACTACTTCACAAACCTTGGCTTCACGAACTTGTCCTTCGTGGATGTGAACCTGAGGCCGGGGAGGGTTTGGCTGGGCGTAGAATACACGAGGGAATCCACCAGAGAGTAGTCCTGGGCGGAAAGGGCATAGTAACTTTCCTCTTCCGCACGGTTTATGCGCACCGTCCAATCAAACATGTTGCCGATGATGAGCATGGATTCCTTCTCGGGATTGAAGCGGGGCACGCCGGTGAGACATACGGCATAAGAGTCGCGCTCCACCACCCAGAAGGCTCCCTGGGTGTCGGAGATGAAGCATAGCCACTTGCGCGAGGGAAACTCCGTGATGAAAAGGTGCTCGGGAGTCATGCCCTCGGGGAGCGCTATGGCACGCACATAGGGGCGGCCCACCGTCTGCTTCACGTGGAAAAGTTTCCTTTCGGCATCCAGCATCACATAACCCTCGTCGTACTCCTTGCGGTCGGTGGGATTGCCCGAGAGGCGGTAGGCAGGGAACCGGAAACCCTTGCCCTGCATCATGCGTGTGAAGGAAGCGCTTTTCGCCTCGTCTATGGTATTGGCGGACATCTTCACGAACTCCATGCCCGACTCCGTAATGCGGAAGACATCATCGGGGAGTTCCAGGTCTACACGTCCCGACATGCTTTCAAGCATCTGCTGAATGCCCAATCGGGGCTTGTTCAGGTCCAATGGAGAAATGCGCATATTGAAATTGGACAACTGTATGTCGCGCGGCGTAACGGCACGTCCGCAGATGATGTCGGGGAAACGGCCGTCGGTAACCAGTTGGCGATAGTAGAAGGTGGGCAGTATGGAGTCGAACTGCTCCTCGGTGTACTCCCTGCCCGAGGCATCCCTGTATTGCATCTTCTTGTCCTCGTCGTGCTCAAGTGTGGCAAACCTGCCCGCCACGGAACTGTACAGGGTGAAGGGCGTGGAGACGGACTCGGCCACAAAGGTATTGTAGAGCGAAGGTATCTGCCACACGAGGAGCACCGCCATGAGGCTGGCGAAGAATATTTTACTGACTTTTATCATGGTTCATTCTTGTTGTTAATGGGGTTTAATCCTGACGTCCGTCCCTGAAGTTGGACAATGACAACATGGACAGAAGGCTGTACATGAGGGTAACCAGCGCAAGCAGGGGCAGGAACCCGTTGTAAGCCTCGGGTGCAGGTGCCAGGAAGTATATACGCAGAAGGAGCACGGCCGCCACACCGTTTAGCACACGGCGCTTCCATGTGGGTTCCAGGGCTATCCACGACGTGAGCAGGTATGCCGCCACTCCTGCCAGATACCACGGCAAGGTGCTGAGGATGATGTGCCGCCACAGTTCGGGTGCAAGGACCGTATGCAGATATGCCCACATGATAACCAGCGACAGGGCAAAGATGCCAAGCAGCACGGCACCGCCGAAGACAAGCATGGAGGCCAGCGCCTTGGAGGCGCGGATGGGCAGGTGCAGGGTCAGTTTGAAAGACTTGTGATGCATCTCCGGTGCAAACTGCACCACGGCAAAGGCAAGTCCCAAGAACAGGGGCACGAACTGGAGCATGTCCACAAAGATGGCATCGCGCTGGATCATCACCACCCAGAGGTGGTCGGCACCCTTCAGGGAGCACACCCTGGCCACGCGCATCATGGCATAGCCGGCAAAGCCTGACGAGAGAAGAAGGGCGAGAAGGCAATACCATCTCGTCTTTATCCATTCCTTATAGTAAATCGCTTTTATCATATACTTTTGTTTTGTAGACGGAAATCGGAGTAATCGGAGTAATCGGAATACTCAGAATACTCAGAGAACTCAGAGAACTCAGAGAGCACTTTTCCGTTTTCCGTTCGTTTAGTATTTACCTGTCAATCCGATAAAGGCATCCTCCAGCCCTACCCTTTCCACACTGAGGTTCCCTACCCCCTGGGCGGCCAGTCTTGCCCTCACCTCCTCCTCGGGCAACATGGAGAAGAGTTCCATGGAGGAGCGGATTACGGAGGGATTGTATATGCCTTCGGTGTCCTTCAGTTTGAAATCCGCTTCCACCTGTGTGGTGTAGCGGCGGAACTTGCCCAGCAGTTCCTCCACGGGCATCTGCACCAGTATCTTGCCGTAATCCATGATGATGCAATCGTCTATGAGGCGCTCCATGTCCTGGATGATGTGCGAGGTAAGGAACACGGTCTTGTTCTCTGCCTTGGCATATTCGCGCATGTAATCCACGAAGAGACGGCGATAACCCGGATCGAGCCCCAGGGAGAAGTCGTCCAGAACCAGTACCTCGGCATCCTGTGCCAGGATAAGACCGAGCGCCACCTGCGAGCGTTGTCCGCACGACATGCGGTTGATGCGCTGGTGCGGCGCCACCTTCAGGCGGCTCATCAGTTCGTAGTATGCCTCGCGCTTCCAGTTGGGATAGAACCTGGAATAGAAGCGCTCTATCTGCTCGATGGTCATGAACTGGTACTGGACATGCCCCTCTATGAGCAGGCTTATCTTGCGGCGCGTCAGAGGGTTCATCTGCCCTATCTTCTCGCCAAGTATCAGACACTCGCCGGAACGGGGTTGCAGGAAACCGCTCAGGATGTTTATCGTTGTGGTCTTTCCCGTGCCGTTCTTTCCCAAGAGGCCCAGGATGCGCCCGCGTGGCACGGCAAAGGAAAGGTCCTCGTATATGAGTCGCTTACCGTAGTAGTGGGTAATGTTGCGACATTCTATTACATTTTCCATAATATCATCTTGCAAACAGCAGCCCTCCGTCTGCTACTCGACAACCTCATAAGCCAAAGCCTCCACGAAGTAGAAGGAGAGATAGTCCTTGCCAGTGGCCTCCTTGCGTGCGGCAATCTTCTGGCGGAAGTCGGCAATGCGCTCCTCCACGGTGTTGCCCGTCTCACCACGTGCGGCCTTCTCTGTGTCGCATCCGGCCTCGCCGTCGCCATGCTGCTCTGCCGTGGAGGCGGCCACCGATGCTTCCCAGCGCTGGAGATATGCCTCGTCCACACGCTCCTCGCAAAGGATACCCTTCACACGCACGATGTTGTTGATGCACTTCTGGTCGAAGGAACCAAGGCTTGCTGCCTCCACGCGGATGGTCTTCGTGTCGTCGCTTCCCATCATGAAGATTTTTGTTGCACCATGCTTGCAGGTGTGGGTGCAGATGCCCTCCATGGTGATTTCCTGGTTGGCAAGGCTGTCGGCAGATGCCAGCACCTGGTCAATCTCCAGGGCGGCTGGTGCCTCCTGTGCCTGCCCTGCATTGTTTGTACCGGTGTTGTTGTTACCACATGAAGTGAACACAAAGGCCATGGCGGCCATGATGATCATGAATCTTGTTTTCATTTTGTCTGTAATGTTTTATTTGTTAGTATTCGTTTTTGTTTTCATTAGAAGTTGCATCCTATCCTTAGCGACACGGTATGTCGCATTGTGCCATCGAGATGCCTGGTGCCAAAAGCCTTGCACATGTCATAGGCAAGCCCCGCATTTCCGCGCACCTTGCCCTTCCACATGGCACGCGAGTAGGTAAAGCCTATGCCAGCCCCTATCTGCGAGGCGGCAAGGTATTCCCACTCCTGCATGAGCAGGTCGTTGCGGGTGCGTGTCAGGGCCTCGCCCGATGTGCCCGACCCGTACCGTCCGTCGGCGCACGGTTCTCCCGAACCTCCCCCATACAGGGCGGAAACGGAGAGCGAATAGCAGTTCCTGCCCGAGAGGAAGTTGCGCGTGCCCATGGCCTTCAGCCGCCACCAGGATATATTCTGCCTTCTGTAGTCGGGATAGTTGGATGCCCTCGTGTTGCGGTTGTCAAGGGATGCGTCCGCCGAAGCCTCCCATCGTGCAAGGCCGTGCCTTATGCCGAAGCGTCCCGTGTAGCCCAAGGCAAGCGACCTTTGGGTACGCTCGCCCACCTCGCGCTCGCCAAGATATTCTATGTAGTCGCGCCCCGTTTCCTCGTTCTTGTAGGAATATATGTTCTCGGTATTCGCAACGTGTTCCTGTCCGTACCGCAACCCGAAGCGATGGGCATCGCTCCCCGAGGCGAAGGTCAGCAGGCCCTGATAGAAGAAGCCGTGCCCCCGGTGGGTGGAATAAACCACCGTGGAGTACGAGGGGGCGCCATAATATCCGCTACGCGTATGGAAACCCGCCTCGTTGAACCACTCGGCATTGCCTATGCGCCACGCCACCTGCAGGGTTGCACCGTGACGGGCATCGAAGAGGGGTTTGTTCTCGTTCTCCTTCGTGTAACCTATCTCGCCGAAGGTTTCCTGCTTGCCGAAGAACGCACCGTAGTTCAGGAGCGACACGAAGGTCTTGTCCTGTGTGCCGTACGTGCTCAGGAGCAGGGTTTCGTTCCTGCGGCGGTACACATAGTTCAGGCCTATGTCCACACGCTCGCCAGCATGAAACACGCCTCCCAAAACGAGGTCCATGTCCATAAGCGAATTGACATGGCGCAGGTCCTTCCGCTTGGAGTAGTTGGCGGCCTTGTAATCCAACGAAGCGCCCAACGACACCCATCGGGCCAGGTTCACTCCCACCCCGCCCTGCAGGGAGAACTCCTCCAGGGTCTTGTCTCCGGCATTGGCGTCAGTAAACTCCACCAGGTCGAAGGGTGTCTGCGTGGGGTCAATGAAGTAGGAACCGGCAATGTCCTTGGCCGACACGTTGCGGTATCCCACCTGGCCGCCCACCACCACACGCCGGGAGAGTCTTGCCATGGAAGAGGCCTCCACCCCGAAGGTCGTTTCGTTCTTGGAAAGGAAGTAGTCCTTCAATCCTCCATATCCCCCCTTGCCATAAAGCACGATTTCCGATTCCGTGCCCTGCCCGAAGGCATGAAGGCCGGCAGGGTTCTCGCTATTGAGCCAGTTCCTGTCCAGGCGCACATCGCGCAGGGTGTTCCAGTTGAAGGTGTTATCCGTTTGCGCCATCAAGGCGGTGTGGAAAACACCGCCCGTCAGGACTAAAGACACCAGATATGGCAAGAGGACGTTTCTTCTCATTCGTACTATCGGGGTGGATTATCTTTTCAGGCTTGCCACCTTACGCTGGTGGAAGTCGTTCATGGAGTTGTTGGTGTCCATATATATAATATGTGCACCGTTGGCAATGGAAGCCTCGGCATCAATGCCGCTGAGGTCGGTGGAAATGCCGCCATTGATGGTAGTTGTGCCCAGGCCATAGTTGTAAACCAGTTTGCCCTCGTTCTCCGGCAAAGCCTCCGTGGCCTCCTTGTCTACATTGCGGTATATGGAATAGCCCATTTTGTTGGTCATACCGACATGACCGCTTTCAATGCTGGCAGAGTAGCGGGGCAATGATTCACTCTCATTCTCCTCTGTCCAGATGTCCACGGCATCGAATATCCACTGATTTGGTATCTTGGCGCAGGCATTAGTGGGTTTTTCATTATTGCCCATGTAGTAGCTGTTGGCCTTATCCTGAGTGTAGGCCAAGGGGTCGTTGTCGCCGGTTGAGAAGATGAATATGCCGGGGCACAGCACACTCCATGCGGCGGCATTGCCCAGTCCCAACTTTGAAGCGGGCATATAGTTCTCAGAAGCTATCTTATCGGAGGGGACGGGGTGATAGTTGGGGTTGTCAAAATCCTCGGGGTCGTAGCATACATAGTCAGCCTCGCTCAGATCAACGGAGTTAGAGTATGTCGTGGTATGGTCGATAGCGCCACAAAGTGCAATGGTGGCAGATGTGTAGGGTTCCAGCACCAGGTCCTTTGTCATGTAGAACACGAAGGAATAGGCTGGAGTGTAGTCTTCCTCGGCATAGAAGAGTTTGCCGTCCACGTAGTTCTGGTTATTGCCGTGTGCGTTATAGGGGCCTACGTGTGAAATACAGAAGTTGGGTATTGTGGCCACCTGGTCGGAGTTGTTGTAGATGACCACATACTTGTCGTACTGATAAAAGCCGGAACCGTCGTCCTTGGAGCATCCGCCAACGTACAGTTCCTTCAGGATTACCTGCTTGCCGCCCTGGCTCACTACAGGCTCCATCTCCAGGCTCATTGTGTTGGCGTTTACAAAGTCGGCACTTGCAATTGACTTCTGCAACACATAGTTCACCACGTATACAACACCATCGGCATTGAACTTGTGAGAAGCGGAAAAATTGTAAATGTCCTCGGGCAGTGCAAATGTTGCTACACCTGCTTCGTCTGTCTGTGCGGCAAGTGCCACACCGCTTACACCACGTGCCGTAACGGTAACACCCTCCAGAGGAGCGTCGGCCACATCTGGTGTCAGCAACTGCACCGCCACGCTATAGGTGCGGTAATCGTCGTCCTCCTCGGAACATGCCGTGAAGGCAAAAAGCATGGCCACGGCGGCCATCATTGAAAGAAACTTTTTCATAATGATTGTTTGTTTGGTATTATTATTTAACATTAAAGTTTTATTCTCACGGACATGCCATAGTAGAACTTCGGTATGTAACCGCTATCGAACAGGGACGTCTCCAGGCCCGTCTGCGAGGATTTCACCTTGCCCATCTGATAGAAGAAGTTGCGTGCATACAGGGTGACGGAGGCCCATTTGCCCAGTTCCTTGGTCACGTTGAAGTTGGCGGCATAGTAGGCCGTTATGCGGTTCTCGTTGAAGAAGTACGTGGTATTGGATTTCACCACCAGTTTGCAGAGGTCCTGATACAGTTCCCTGTCGTTCTCCCTTGCCCACACGAACTTGTCCAGGAAGGGTTTCTTCTCTTCGGGATTGCCCCATGCGGTGTAGTATTCTGGGTAGACGGCCACATAAGAGTCCTTGTTGTATATGCCCCCCTGCTGAGTGCCATGATGGTCCCCTGCCGCCTCCAAGAGGTAGCCTCTCAACCTCCCGTCGGCGTACTCGGAGAGGTTCTGCCCGTAAGTGTAGAGCGAGGACTCTATGCGCAGGGAGAATATCATGCGTATCTTGGGGATATGCGTGGATATGGTCAGGTTGGCATTTATCTGCCTTGAGAGCGAACCGTTGGCGGCCGTGCTCGAACCGGTATAATACCCCACATACTTGTATGGCGTGCCGTCCATGGATGCCGATGCCTGCCCCATGGAGGCGACGAGGGTTTCGTTCAGGCCCTTGTACCAGTAATAGTTGCCGTCCAAACGGATGCTGGTGCGAATGGGACGTATCTGTGCAAAGTCCACTATCAGGTCCAAACCGCGTCTTTCCACGGGCGAACCGTTGGTGTACTCCGCCTGGCTCACGTAGGTGTTCCTTTCCTTGTACCCCAGCACCTGGTCGGCAATGGCTCCGGTACGGTCCTGCACCGTTACGATGCCCGTGTGGCGGTCAATCATGTAGTGGCGGTTCTCTGTGGGTATGGTGCACCCTGCCTCTATGTCGGCTTGCGTGGTCAGTTTGTATGTATAAGGGGTGTAGACGCTTCGGCTCATGTAGGGGTTGAAGGTCTTGTTGCGGAAGGCGGAAAGCGATATTCGCGTGCCCCACAACTTCGCCTCCACTCCCAGTTCGTTCTGTATGGTGTATTGCCATTTCAGGTCGGGGTTGTACTTGGGTGTGGTGGGTTGTGTATAGTAGGCATAGAAGGTCCTGCCGTCGGCGGTGGTGCCTGGTGCGAAGGCCAGTTTGTCGCTATACGTGGGGGCAGGATACAGTACGGTAAAGGAGGGTTGCTTGACCGACTTTCCCCAACCTCCGAAGACCGACAGGTCGCTGACTCCCTTCCCCCGGTTCTCCCAGAAGACGTACTTGGCATTGATGCGCGGAGAGACGTTTGCCACGGTGCCGTATTCCGAACCCTTTATCATGGTGATGTCCGAGCGGAGTCCTGCCCTCAGATGCAGGGAGGAGCGTCTGCCCACGGGCATGTAGAACTTGTCCTCGAGAAAGAGTGACACGTTGTTCATGAAAGGCAGTTCGTCGTAGCGGTACTCCCTCCATGTGGGCGCCACGCTCATGTCTTCGTAATAGAGGCCTCGTCCCAGGTTTCCGCTACCGGCAAGTTCCGCTCCCAACAGGACGGTGTTCATTGTCTTGCCCCAACACCTTGTCCAGTCGGCCTTTGCCTTTACGGAATATGCCAGAGGTTTGGAGTCGGTAAAGGAGCGCACATACCAGTAACCCGTAGGGCCAAGGATGATGTCGGCATCGGAGTTCTCCTCGTAGAGTTCACCTATGTGATACCCTGCCTCGGTGGCATGGATGTATGGTTGTGTAGAAGCGGAACTCTTGTTGGTATTCGTCTCGTTCATCTTGTCGCTATACGACACGGAGGCCTGCAGGGTGAGGTTAGATATCCACGGCTTGTCCAGAAGCCAGTGGAGTTTCACGTTGCCACGGAGCATGTAGTCGCGCGTCTTTGTGTATGTATCCTTGAACTCGTCGGGGTCGGCCTCCGAGTTGTATCCGCCTATGTTTCCTCCCAAGGATGCGGTAAGGCTGAGGGGATGCCCCATGTGGTCCTTGAAGGCGTTGGAATAGGTCAGGTTCACGTTGTTGCGCATATATGCCGTGTGTGGCGAGGCCAGGTTGGAAATGGAGCGTGTATGCTCGGCATTGACATTCAGCGTTCCTGCCTTACGGCCAAGATTGAAACCCTTGCTCAGGGCTATGGACTTGGTCTTGGGTTCCACCATCAGTTCCACCACGAAGGGAGTGCGTCCCTTGCGTGTGTTTATCTTCACCATACCGTTGGACAGGTCGCCGTACTCCACTGAAGGGATACCGGCCACCACCTCCACGGATTCTATGTTCGACGACCCTATATTGCGAAGGTCTACGCCACGTATTTCGCCAAACGACGCATTGGTTTCCAACCGTTGCCCGTCCAGGTCTATGGCCGTGCCGAACGAGGCATTTCCCAGTTCGCTTGCACCGCCGGCATGCAGGGCTACCGGCTTTGCTCCGGATGCAAGGTTCTGGTCGCCTACGGTCTTTCCGCCGGGCAGGAGCGTGGTGACATAGTTCAGGTTCATTATCTGTGCATGATCCAGCGTATTGCGGTCAATGACATAGGAACTGCTCAGGCTTTCCGTGCGTCTCTGTGCCGTAACCACCACCTCGTCCAGCGACAGGTTCATTTCGTGCAGGGCCACGTTACGTGTGTTCTTGCCTTCACCAAGTTTCACGGGGACACTCTGCTTCTGATATCCGAGCAGGTAAAACGTAACTACCGCCGTGGGGAAGTCCAGATTGGCGATGGTGTAATATCCGTCTTCGTCGCTTATTGCCCAAAGTCCTTTCTGGTCAGTGGTCACCATCACCCCTGGCAAGGGTTCTTTTGTACGCGAATCCGTTACCCGTCCGGCAAGTGTGGCATGAATCTGCGCAAAACATTCTCCGCATGCAATCAGCATTATGCCAACCACAAGCAAAACCTTGGAGATTGATGCAGATACACGTCTGTTCATTTGCCTTTTCCTCTGTATTTGTTACATACCCTTCCTGCCTCCTGTCATGAATAAAGGCGGAAAGCACCTGTCTGTTTTTCGGGGTGCAAAAATATGGCATTTAGGGTTTTAGAACAAACAAAATCAAGGAAAAAAGACCCCTCAAAAAGCAAAATACAAAAATGTGATTAGGGCATTACGCGGGATTTATCCCCTATGAAAAGGAATAACGCCACAAACACCGCACACACATGCAAACGATACCAAAATTTAGTTAGCAGAGCGTATAAAAGCCCACAAAAAACCGATGCCCATCAGCGGAACTGAGGGAGGTTAGAACCACAACATAACTGAAGTACTAACCACGATAAAACAGAGCATAAATCATCCACCCACGAATCCTCCCCTAAGGACCTTAATGCCCCCAAGTCTTCACTTCTCCTTCCGTGGGAACCAGCCCTTGCGGACACGCTCGCGTTGTTCAAAGAGTTCCAGAATGCTCCAGAAGCAGGAGAAGGCTGTAACGCCAAGGATGGTGGAAATGACAATATCGTGCACCAAGCAGGAGGCAATGGCAAAGCCGATGCCCACAAGCAGGAACACCCACCAGCAACGTACGCCGAAGTGATACTCCGACTTGATGACGATGGGGTGGAAAAGGCCTATAATCAGGAATGTGGCAAGGCCCACGAGCAATCCGCTGATATTCATAATATCTTTTTTATTTAATGACCCTAAAGACTTTAATGACCTTAAAGACTCTAAGGACCTTAAAGACTCTAAGAACCCTAAAGACCCTAAAGCCCCTAAAACTTTACCCCCCAACCTTCGCCCTCAGGAAGTCCCACAGGTGCCCAATGGCCAGGATGGGGTCGTGCAGGAGCATGCGGGGACCGGAATAGCGCATCACCTGCCTTATCTGCTCGCGCATGGCTGGCTTATAGCAATGCACAGGGCATCTGGTGCAACTGGGCTTGTCCTCGCCAAAGCGGCAATGCTCCAAGCGCTGAATGGCATAATCCAACAATGCCTGGCACTGGGGGCAGAGAGGGGGAACGGGGAAAACGGAAAGGTGAAAACGGAAAACGGAAAGGTGAGCGGATGAGCGGTGAGCGGTTCCATTTTCCGTTTCCCCATGCCTCTTCCCCTTGCAATAAAGGCGTATCATAGCCTCCACCGTCTGCTTTTCTCTCTCTATATTGCCCATAATGCAGTTTCCGTTTTCACATTTAATCACGTCCAGGGTTGTAGGGCGGACACGGCAGCCGTGTCCCTACCATGCTCTCGCCTACTCTCAGTTTTCCGTTTTCACCTTTAAGCCGACTTTGTCGTCTTGAATCTGCTTCCGCTCGGCAATTCAAACAAGTTTGATTGCTCTCACTTACTCGCAGATTTCCGTTACCAAAGTCTGTCCACATCCACACTGATGCCTGCCATGAGGTTGATGCCCAAGGTGACGGGAGAGTTGAAGTAATACACCTCAGGGGAGTAGTTGAAGACATTGTCCACGGCTATGTTGAACCTGACGCCCTTACCCAGACGGTTCTGCAACTGTACCTTCCAGATGGTGTAGGCAGGATTGTGCACCTGGCGGGGAGTGAAGGGATAATCCATCTGTATCGTCTCGTAATCCACGGCCGAGAGCACACGGCCAAGGACGGAAAGGGTGGTTCCGTAGAAAGAGGTCCATTGCTTGTCCCAATCCATGCGCAGGTTGAACGAATGGGGACGGGCAGGGCAATATGGTGTGGCACCGCCCTGGCTTACCCACTCGCGGGTGTAGACATAGTTTGCCCTGGTCCTGAGTTTGTGTCCGTCCTGCAAGGTCCATTGTCCCAGTGCAAGAAGTTCCACACCGAGGACACGGGCACGTGGCAGGTTGATGTACTGGACATAGTACTCGCCCATAGTGCCCTGCTGGGGTGCGGAGGACGTGATGCGGTTGGCTATGGTGTTGTAGGATGCGGAGGCAGAGAAGTTGTAGTTCTGCCACGAGTATTCGGCCGACAGGTTGAAGTTGTGCGAACGTTCTGCCTCCAGAGCCTCGTTGCCCTTCACGTAGATGTCGCCCACCATATTGAAGTAGGAATACTTCTCCTTCAGTGTGGGTGCACGGAATCCGCCGGCATAGCCTACCCTTAGGATAAAGGAATCGAAGGTGTAGCGTGCCGCCAGTTTGCCCGTCAGTTGGGACGCCCCCTTGGCGTCCGAGAAGTAATCCCATCGTCCGGCACCTATCAGTTCCCATCGCTTGCCCAGGAAGCAATCGTACTGGGCAAAGAGGTCGCCCGTGTATTGCACACGTTCCTTGCCGTCCGAAAACTGGTATGTGTGCAGATAGTCGCGCATGTAGTCGCCTCCCACGGTGAGGATATCCTTCTGCCGGAACGTGCGGTTGTACATTGTGCGCACGGACATCTGCAGGTTGCGGTAATCCATCACGTCGCGCTCCCAGAGGCGCAGGAGGTCGGATTTGTCGTACTGGTCGTAGGACATGGAGACCTCCAGATGGTCCTTGCCCGTAATGTCCCACTCCGCACGGAGTCCGCCCGAGAAGTCGCGGAAACGCTCGTACACGTCCGCATCGGTGGTGAGTTCCTTGAAGTAGTATCCTGCACGTGCCGTCAGGCGCAGCGCATCGGTGGGGCGGTATGTGAACTTGTCCTTCACGTTCCAGGTGCGTCCGCCGTAGACATTGCGGAACTGGCACTCGTCGGCATAATCCATGCACACCGTATAGTTGTCCACCGAGGTGTACTGGACATCCAGCATGTTCCCTACCCTGCCCTTGCTGAGTCCCAGCACACCGCCATAGCGTTGCTCGCGATGGTCGGCAAGACGTCCGTTCAGGTTCAGCGACCACGGGCGCGAGGCACCCCGTGTGATGATGTTTATCACACCACCCACGGCACCGGCACCATAGAGGGCGGACTGTGCACCGCGCACTATCTCTATGCGCTCCACGTTGTTCATGTCTATGCGGCTGAAGTCCACGTTCTCCATGGTCTCTCCTGCCAGGCGCTCGCCATCCACCAGAATCAGCACGCTCTGCCCGGCAAAGCCCGACACGTTCATGTTCAGTTTCTGGTTCATGGAATAGGTGAACTCCACACCGGGCAGTTCCTGTTGGAGCAGGTCGCGCAGGTCGGTGGCATCGGCCATCTCTATGTCCTTGCGGTTCACCACTCGAGTCAGTATGGGGGTGTCCTTCAGGAGTTTGCGCGTCCTGGTGGCCGTCACCACCACTTCCCCCATACTATGGTCGGAAGCCACGGAGTCCGCCTCTGAGGTCTCTGCACGGCACACGCCGGGGGAGAGACTCCAAAGGAGCAGGAGGAGAGAAAAGGTTGGTAGGAAGCGCTTCATCTGCATTGCATTGTGTTATGTCCAATGGTAGGGGACTCTTAATAGGGATATTTCACGTCGATGGTCAGTATGCCTTTTGTGCCGGCCTCGCTCATATAACTTCTCAAGCGCAGGGCAGCCACGGTATCGTCATTCATACGAAGGAGATAGACACGATTGGATGCCTCGTACTTTGGTGGTGGCGTGGAGAAATCCATGCGCACCCACTCCGTCAGCACAAGGTTGACATCGGAGGTCTGGTACCATATCTTGTGGTCGAACATGGAGGAGAAGTCCACTATGCACTGATGCATGGTCCATTGGTCGGGCACGAAAGCCTCATCGGCAAAGGTTTGTGAAGAGGATGGCAGGTCGGCAATGCTATGATAATCGGTACGAAGCACCGCACCGCCATTGGTGCGCACATCAAAGTGGTGTATGGCCATGTCCCATAGCTCGGGTTCGGGCTGGGTGTCTACTTGCCTTACCTCCAACTGTTCATAACGCGAGCCATAGACGCTATACTTTGCCCACTGACTTTTACCATCCCACTCGCCTGTGAGTGAAGTGGGTATAGGCATGGTGGTGATGGTGCGGCGGTGCAGGTCGAGGTATATCCACTCGTCATAATCTCTGGCATCGAGCACTATGGAGAAACGGTTGGGAGCATCGCCTGGATTGAAACCCAGTTGCAAGGCCTCATCACTTGGTGGTTCGTCATAGATACCTTCAAACATACCATTGCACCCTGTCAGAAGGCACGAAGCCAGACAGAGTGCAAAAAAACGGTTATGCAGATATTTGGAAATTAGCACCTTAATCAATTGTAATCCATATTTATCCATTGTTTAAGAAAACTCTGCTTAATAGCATAAGGCATATTGCCGTACTTATACTCTAAAACTACCTCTACTTGACCATACTCATCAAATTCACCAGTAATGGTACCTTTTATTTTCTTTATACCATCTACCAAAAAAGAATGCATAGGGATTTCTATACCATTTTCAAGATTGTCTACAACTGGTACTCCAGAGATGGCAAACTCGGGGATACTCATATCCTGACCATTTCGTTCATAAATTGTGGTAGGAATTACAATCTTTACGAAATCGTCTGCCTCGGCCTTAACTACCAATTTTACATCAGACCTGAATGCACCTGCTGATACAGAAGGAATATCTACATGGGTATGACAATCTACAATATAAGTGCCTTCTAACCTCTTGGCCACACTATCATCAGAAGAACAAGCAGAGAACACAAGAACTGACAAAAGAGCAATGCTCACAAAAAATAACTTTTTCATACCTTTTATATTTTTGTTTGTTTATTGTTTATTTTTCCATTACGAAGCCCTTATCGAGACGATACGACGTCAAGGCCTAGACGATACGATGAATGAGGTCAGACAATACGACGAATGAGGTGAGACAATACGATGTCTTTTTTCTGCCCTACTGACGGAACTCTGTCACTATCTCAAAGGGCATTGTGCCTGGATAGTATTTCATCACGAAGGAGAGGGTTCCTTCCTTGCTGATTGTGCCTTCGAGCGAACCACGGGTGCGGTAATTTCCTGCCTGGATGTCGAAGTCCTTCTTCATCAGATAGCCTCCTCCATATGGAAAGGCGGCATACTCTACCTGCTCTATTACCATATCGCCTATCTCAATGGGCATGCCCAGAATACCCACCACAAAGGGGTCGTCCACGGCAAAGCCCTGAGTGAGCACACGAACATAACCAGAATGCTCAATGTGGAAGTTCTCTATGCGAACCTTGGTAGGCACAACCACAGGACCTTGCAGATACTCCTGCACCACGGGCACGGTGGTGTGGAACTCGCCACTGAAGTCCTGAGCATAGGTTTCCCAAGTCCCAGCAGATGTTTCCATATCTGGCATGTGCACATTGTCCTGAGTGCACGACACGAGCATAATGCCCATGCACAGGGCACCGAACAGACGGGATATGGTACGAATGCTATACATTATATATTATTATTGATGCGAGGCATCTGGTGAGCTCCATTTTTTTCAATTGCAAATATACGTCTAAAATCCTTCATGCACAAGGCAGGAACTTGCACTCGCACGCAATTTCATTACAAATGAGGATAGGCGCCTGTTCTGTTCTTCCGTTTATCTTTACTTTTTGCGAGGCAAATATCGTTTTTTCTTGCAAAAGAACGTGGTTATGGGTAAAAAAACTTACCTTTGCATGGATAATACCATCAAAAGAAAACTATGAGCGCATATCTCTCTATCTACCAAACTATCCTGAGTGCAATGGCCATCATGGGCCTGTTCGTTTTCGTGGCACTCTACTTTGTGGATGCCGGTTATGGCAAGTTCCGTAGCAAGAAATGGGGCTACAGTGTCAGCAACAAGCTGGGCTGGGTGCTGATGGAGTGCCCTGCCCTCATACCCATATCCTACACCCTGGTGGCTCTGTCGCCAAGCAATCTGGCTATCCTCTTCATCAGCCTCTATGCCTTGCACTATGTCTACCGCAGTTTCGTCTTCCCCGCCCTGCTGAAGGGCAAGAGCAAGATGCCTCTGGCCATAGTGGACATGGGTGCTACCTTCAACTTCATCAACAGCAGCCTTCTGTGCGCCAGCGTGGTGGCGTTCCCCCAGGAGTCCTATACCGACATACCTTCGTATGCCCAGCACTGGAACTTCTGGCTTGGCCTGGTGCTCTTCTTCCTGGGCATGTACACCCACATGAAAGCCGACCACACCATACGCAACCTGCGCAAGCCGGGCGACACCAACCACTACCTGCCCAAGGGGGGCATGTTCGACTACGTGACCAGTGCCAACTACTTTGGCGAACTCCTCGAGTGGACAGGCTTTGCCATCATCCTGAACAACCCCGCCGCATGGATGTTCGTATGGTGGACGGCGGCAAACCTCGTGCCCCGTGCCCATGCCATAAACCAGAAATACCGTGCCGAATTCGGCAACGAGCAAGTAGGCAAGCGCAAGCGCGTGATACCATTTATTTATTGAAACGGAAAACGGAAAGGTGAAAACGGAAAACTCTCTCTAACACCCTAGGCTTTCCTAGGACATCCTAGGTCCTCCTATAACTTCCTAGCCCCCCTAAAAACCCTCAACTATGCAAAACAAAATCTTCGAACAAGCACAGATAGGCCCCCTCACCCTCAGGAACCGCACCATCCGTAGTGCGGCCTTCGAGAGCATGTGCCCAGGGCACGAACCCAGCCAGCAACTCTACGACTACCACACCAGCGTAGCGCGTGGCGGTGTGGGAATGACCACCGTGGCATACGCCGCCGTTACAGAGAGCGGACTTAGTTTCGACCGCCAGTTGGTCATGCGCCCCGAGATTATCCCCGGACTTCGCCGACTGACCGACGGCATACATAGCGAAGGTGCCGCCGCCGGCATCCAACTGGGCCATTGCGGCAACATGAGCCACAAGGACATCTGCGGATGCATCCCCGTGGGTGCATGCACGGGTTTCAACCTCTACTCCCCCACTCTGGTGCGAGGCCTCCGCAAGGAGGAACTCCCCGTGCTGGCCAAGCAGTTCGGCAACGCCGTAAACCTGGCTCGCGAAGCCGGTTTCGATAGCGTGGAGATACATTGCGGACATGGCTACCTCATCGACCAGTTCCTGAACACCTACTTCAATCACCGCAAGGACGAGTACGGCGGTTCGCTGGAAAACCGCATGCGCTTCATGACCATGTGCATAGAGGAGGTGATGAAGGCTGCCAAGGACGACATGGCCGTGATAGTGAAAATGAACATGCGCGACGGTCTCAAGCATCCCGGCACCACCCTGGACGAGAGTCTGCAAATAGCCAAGCGCCTGCAGGAACTGGGCGTGCATGCCATAGTGCTGAGCGGAGGTCTGGTAAGCGCCACTCCCATGTATGTGATGCGTGGCGAAATGCCCATTAAGACAATGACGCACTACATGGACAAGTGGTGGCTGAAATACGGCGTGCGTGCCTGCGGCAAGATGATGGTGCCCACCGTGCCCTACGAGGAGGCTTTCTTCCTGGAGGACGCACTGAAGTTCCGCCAAGCCCTGCCCGACATGAAGTTCATCTACGTTGGCGGTCTGGTGGCAGGCGACAAGATAAACGAGGTGCTCTCCCATGGTTTCGAGGCGGTACAGATGGCCAGAAGTCTGCTTAACGAACCTGACTTCGTGAACCGTCTGAAAGACGACCCTCATCACCGTTGCGGATGCGGACACAGTAACTATTGCATAGGCCGTATGTACACCCTGGACATGGCTTGCCACAAGCATCTGGAGGAACCTCTGCCCATGTCCCTGCAAAAGGAAATAGAAAGAATAGAGAGAGAACAGAATAAATAGAAACAGACCCACCCCGTCCCTCCCTGCAGGGAGGGGGAACGGTTACAACCGAGAAGGGGGCGAGCGCCCCTAATCTAAACACTTTCTGTGTCATACTCTAAAACTTAGTTTACTAACCATCTGGCAAAATTCCCTAATTCTCAGCATG
Organism: Bacteroidaceae bacterium; assembly: GCA_017503065.1. The sequence continues at coordinate 22,202 of JAFVTT010000021.1, forward strand.
CTAAGCCCCCTCCCATAGAGGGGAGGGCTGGGGAGGGGGCCTAACAATTATGAAAATAGCCATCATTACCGGTGCCGACGGAGATATGGGCATGGAGGAAACCCGTGCCATGGCACAGGCCGGATACCATTCCATCATGGCATGCTACTGCCCGAAGAAGGCGCAGGAGAAGTGCGAAAAACTGAAGAAGGAAACGGGCAACGACAACATAGAGGTCATGGGCATCGACCTGGCCAACCTGCAAACCGTGCGCAACTTTGCCGACACCATAAAGGAGCGCTTCGGGCGCGTTGACCGCCTGATGAATAATGCCGGCACGCTGGAAACAGGACAGCACTTCACCGTGGACGGACTGGAACGTACCATCAGTGTGAACTACGTAGGTCCTTTCCTGCTGACCCGCCTGCTCCTCCCATTTATGCCGGAAGGGGCACGCATCGTCAACATGGCTTCGTGCGTGCATCCCTTGGGACGGCTCAACTTCCCCCACTTCTTCGAGAAGGGGTGCAAAGGGTGCTTCATGCGCATATGGCCTTACAGCAACAGCAAACTGGCCATAACGCTTTTCACGTTTGAACTTGCCAAGCGTATCAAGAAACTGGGTATCACCGTGAATGCCGTAGACCCTGGCATCGTGGACACCGGCATCATACGCATGCAGATGTTCTTCGACCCCATCACTGACCTCATCTTTCGTCCCGTCATCCGCACTCCCCTGCAGGGTGCGGACACAGCCATCAACCTGCTCCTGTCCGAGGACGTGGAGGGCCAGACTGGCACGTTCAACCGTACACGCCGTATCGTCAGCCTGGGCAAGAAGTACACCGAACACCCCCAGATGCTGGAACTATGGCAACGTACGGAACAAATCGTCATGCCCTTCCTTACCGACGAGGCCAAATCACTGACATAAAGTCCTCTTTACCGACATTTTGACTGATTTACAAGGTTTTGCATAATCCTTGCCGATTTATCGGTGAACTTTAACACATACAATTATGCAGAACAACATGAACAATCAGCAAAACCAGGAGAAAGCCCTCGACCGCTTCGCTCGCAACCTGGTAGAGGATGCCAAGAACGGCAAACTCGATCCCGTGATTGGTCGAGACGAGGAAATACGTCGTGTGCTGCAGATACTCAGCCGCCGCACAAAGAACAACCCCATACTCATCGGCGAACCCGGTACGGGTAAGACGGCCATAGTGGAGGGACTTGCACATCGTATCCTCAGAGGTGACGTGCCCGAAAACCTCAAGGGCAAACAGATATACTCCCTGGACATGGGCGCTCTCATTGCCGGTGCCAAGTATCAGGGCGAGTTCGAGGAACGCCTGAAGGGTGTCATCTCCGAGGTGACACAGAGCCAGGGCGAGATAATCCTATTCATAGACGAGATACACACCCTCGTGGGTGCCGGACAGACACAGGGCGCCATGGATGCCGCCAACATACTGAAACCTGCCCTGGCACGTGGCGAACTCCGTAGCATCGGCGCCACCACCCTGGACGAGTACCAGAAGTATTTCGAGAAGGACAAGGCTCTGGAACGCCGTTTCCAGACGGTCAGCGTGGACGAACCGGACGTGCCTTCAAGCATAAGTATCCTGCGTGGCTTGAAGGAGCGCTACGAGCAACACCACCGTGTGCGCATCCAGGACGATGCCATCATTGCCGCCGTAAGCCTTTCACACCGCTACATCACCGAGCGTTTCCTGCCCGACAAGGCCATCGACCTGATGGACGAGGCAGCCGCACGTCTGCGTATGGAGCGCGACTCCGTGCCCGAACAACTGGACGAACTCTCACGCCGCCTTGGCCAGTTGGAGATTGAGCGCGAGGCTATCAAGCGCGAGAAAGACAAGCCCAAATTGGAAGAACTTACCCGCGAGATTGACTCCCTGAAGAAGGAGGAAACCGCCATGCGCCAGCAATGGCAGGAGGAGAAGAGCCAGGCAGAGCGCATACAGACTATCAAGGACAAGCAACAGGCCCTGAAACAGGAGGCGGAACAACGCGAACGCGAGGGCGACTATGCCCGTGTGGCGGAGATACGCTATAGCCAGTTGCCCGAACTTGACAGACAGTTGAAGGAGAGCACCGCATCACTTGGCGCATCCAAACTGCTCCGCGAGGAGGTTACGGCCGACGATATTGCCGATGTGGTAAGCCGTTGGACAGGCATCCCCGTGAACCGCATGAAGACCAGCGAGCGCGACAAACTCCTGAACCTCGAGGACGAACTCCACCAGCGTGTCATCGGTCAGGATGCCGCCATACAGGCCGTCAGCGATGCCGTGCGCCGCAGCCGTGCAGGTCTTCAGGACCCCAAGCGCCCCATAGGTTCGTTCATCTTCCTCGGCACTACGGGCGTGGGTAAGACGGAACTGGCTCGTGCCCTGGCGGAATACCTCTTCGACGACGAGCAGATGATGACACGAATAGACATGTCCGAGTATCAGGAGAAGTTCTCCGTAACTCGCCTCATAGGTGCTCCTCCGGGATATGTGGGTTACGATGAGGGCGGACAACTCACCGAGGCGGTACGCCGCAAACCCTATAGCGTGGTGCTCTTCGACGAGATAGAGAAGGCTCATCCCGATGTGTTCAACACCCTCCTGCAGGTTCTGGACGACGGCCGTCTGACGGACAGCAAGGGACGTACCGTAAACTTCAAGAACACCATCATCATCATGACCTCCAACTACACCCACGAGCAACTCTTCCGCACCGTGCGTCCCGAGTTCCTCAACCGTGTAGACGAGATAATCACCTTCACCCCTCTCAACGAGGAACAGATCAAGAGTATCGTGTGCCTGCAACTGGACATCATCAAGAAGCGCCTTGCCGACACGGACATCACACTGGACATCCGTCCCGATGCCATCGGCCTCCTCTCCCAGGAAGGCTACGACCCCGACTTCGGTGCCCGTCCCGTGAAGCGTGCCATCCAGCGCCTCCTGCTCAACGACCTGAGCAAAACCCTCCTCTCCGGCACACTGAACCGCTCTCTCCCCATCGTGGTCACCGCCAACGACAGCAAACTGGAATTCAAGAACTGAAAACAGAAAAGCGGACGAGCGTCCTTAAAGACCTTAATAACCTTAAAAGGTATAAAGAATCCTCAATCCCCTGCCTGCCCACCGCAAGCAGGGGATTGTTGCTTTAACCCAAATCGGTCATTAGCGTTATGATGATAATGACCTTTATTTTTGAACAGGTGTTTTGCCACTTTGAGGGCGCAATGGGGTTCCATTGTAACCGAGAAGTGACGAAACAGATGACAAAAAGAAGGTTTCATTAGCGCATAACAGTCTAATGACCGATTTGGGTTTAACAAAGGATCATTGTAGCAAACGCCCTACATAGCACCCGAAAACGCTATACTATACTTATAGGCGTAAGACTATTATACTTAAGGGTGTAAGACTACTATATTTAAGGGCGCAAGACAGTTGTATAGCCCGTAATTGTCCGCTTTTTTGCTCCAACAGGAACAGAAAACTAACATTGTCCATACAATTAAACACTCTTTTTTACTATCTTTGTCCTTGCTAAACGGCAAAACCTGCAACAACTAAACAAAGCGAAGATATGAAAAACCGCATCCTCTCTACCCTATTCATGCTGCTCCTTGTGCTTACCGCCATGGGAGCCAAGAAACCCAAGTACATCTTCTACTTCATTGGCGACGGCATGGGCATGAGCCCCGTACTGTGTGCCGAGACATACAACCGCACCGTACTGGGCAACACACAACCCCTGCTGATGCTTCAGTTCCCCGTGGTGTCCATGTCCACAACCTATTCGGCCAGCAATACCATAACCGACTCGGCAGCAGCTGGCACGGCCCTGGCAACCGGACACAAGACCAACAACGGCATGCTGGGCGTCACTCCCGACACCAAACCTGTGCAGAGCATTGCATACGAACTGAAACAACAGGGCTATGGCATAGGCATAGCAACCTCCGTGGCTCCTGATGACGCCACACCGGGAGCCTTCTATGCACATGTCAACCACCGCGGACAGTTCTACGACATTGCCAAGGATATGGCAGAGAGCGACTACGAGATATTTGCCGGTGGCAAGTTGCGCGGACATGCCCCCCAGGGACAGCCAGACGTGCGCACCGTGTTGGCCGATGCAGGCTACTCCGTAGTGGACGGTCCTGCCAAGTGGAACGAGAAGAAGCATGGCGACAAAGTGGTTCTGCTCAATGCTCCCTATCATCTGGACCACATCGGATACACAATAGACAGCATCCAGGGCAACCTCACCCTACCCTTCATCACCAAGGCCTGCATAGAGCACCTTGAGAAGGTCTCTCCCAAGCGTTTCTTCCTGATGGTGGAAGGCGGACTCATCGACCACGCCCTGCACCCCAACGACGGAGGTACTGCCGTGAAGGAAGTGCTGAATTTCGACGAATCCCTGCGTCTGGCCTACGAGTTCTACCTGCGTCACAAGGACGAAACCCTCATCATAGTCACTGCTGACCACAACACGGGCGGTATGGCTGCAGGTGTGAACGGCGGTTCGTACACCCTGGGGATGAAGAACTTCGACTACCAGCGCATCTCCATGCAAGCCATGCAACTCGAATGTCAGCGCATGATAAAAAGTGGCGACAACATCACATGGGACTTCATGAAGCAATACCTTCAGGACAAATTGGGACTCTACTCAGCCATCCCCGTCAACGAGAAGTACGACCGTGCCCTGCAAGAGGCTTTCCATGCCACATTCGTGGACAAGAACACTCAGGAGAAAAAGACTCTCTACCTCTCCCTGAACCAGTTTGTAGCACGCACATTCCAGATCCTTGACGTCATCACAGGCATAGGATGGACCACAGGTTCCCACACCGCCGACCTCGTTCCCGTATGCGCCATCGGCGTAGGCAGCGAACTCTTCCAAGGCTTCCAGGACAACACCGAAATCCCCAACAAAATCCGTCGCCTCTGTGGCATAAAGGAGCACCAAAGCAAGTAACAGACAACATCGGATACATAAACACAGTCTGCCCGTCACTCAACAACAAAGCGACGGGCAGACTTGTGTATCCTACAATGTGAATATATCACTCCGGGGTTCTTTCAATATAGGCAAGTACATCGCCCTTCATGACATGCGACCCTTGCTTGGCAATAACATCCACCAGCACTCCACCCAGAGCAGCCGGAATTTCAAGAATCTGTCCATAATCGTTCTCGATGTAGCACAGATAATCACCCTTGTTGTACTTCTTGCCTATATAAGGCTCTATGCTCTTGATGCACTCGCATCCACCGGCAATCTCCCACATGACGGTACCACCCTCTGGAGCGACTATGGCATCGGCCTTGGCATGCTTGATGGCACTAAGATCCGCAAGGGTCAAACCTCCGGCAAGAGCCTTGTCCTTCTCCTTCTGCAAATCAGCGAGGAAGCGCTTCTTGGCAGAACCGCTCTTGTACTCGCGATACTGCGCCTCGTGCATGGCAAACTCAAAGAGTTCTTCATCGTCCTCACCTAATTCCCACCCGTTATCCTGCATTTCCTTGCGGTAACGGTCAAGTTCATCGGGATAATAACTTTGGGGATCGGCATCCGTGAACTCAAATCCCTTTTCCTTTGCCAACGCGATGATTTCAGGTGCAACCTCACCCGGCAATTTGCCACTCTTGCCAAGTATCATACCCCAAATGGAATTGTCCATCATAGAATAACGAGGATTACCCTTTGACTCAGCAAACAGATTCATCAAGGCAATATTCTTCACATATTGCGAGAAGGGAGTCACCAATGGGGGGTAACCCACTCTGGGCCACACGTAAGCCACCTCGTCGAACAATTTCACAAGCAAGGCATCCTCCGAAAGCGGAGTCTCGCCCTTAGCAACACGGTTATTGTTTATAGCCCCCATCATGCCAGTCAAGTCTGCCATCATGGAACCCATCATACCACCAGGAAGGCCACAGCCAAGAAGCAGAGATGACATCAATTTATTGCTCGGATTCATGAAGTATCCGAGGAAGTCATCGATAAATTCCTGCGTCAGCTTACGTGCCTCCATGTAAGCCTCCATGTTAATCTCAGGAACGTCAAAACCAGCATTCTTCAGCATGGACTGAACAGAAATGACATCGGGATGTACCTTGCCCCATGAAAGAGGTTCAATAGCCGTATCAATGATATCGGCACCATTGCGGCATACCTCAAGTATGGACGCCATGGAAAGTCCAGGCCCGCTATGACCGTGATATTGGATAATAACATCCGGATGCTTCTCCTTAATCATACGGGTAAGTTGTCCCAACATGGCAGGCTGACCTATACCGGCCATATCCTTCAAGCATATCTCTGGTGCACCGGCCTCAATCAGTTGCTCCGCAATGGCGGCATAATATTCTGCCGTATGTATTGGCGAATTGGTAATACACAGCGTAGCCTGCGGAGTCATCCCTGCTTCCAATGCATACTTTATGGAAGGAATAATATTACGTACATCATTCAATCCGCAGAAAATACGGGTAATATCAGTACCCTGAGCATGCTTCACCTTGTACATCAATCTACGCACATCGGCAGGAACCGGGAACATACGTATACCATTCAAACCACGATCCAGCATGTGAGTCTTGATACCAGCCTCCCTGAAAGGCTTGGTAAAGGCACGTACCGCCTTGTTGGGATTCTCGCCATACATCAGGTTCACCTGTTCAAAGGCACCTCCATTAGTTTCAACACGACTGAAACATCCCATCTTCACTATTACCGGAGCAATACGCTCTAATTGATCCATACGAGGCTGGAACTTACCAGAAGACTGAAACATGTCACGATAAACGAGACTGAATTCTATCCTTCGCTTCTCCATAACTAGTAAAATCTAAGGTTAAACTCAGACAAAGATAGCAAAAGAAAGGATAAGAAACAAGATAAACACGATATAAATCCCAATTGCTGACATGCCGAGGCAGTTCTTCTTCCCCCACATAATCGGGTCGGAAGTAAACACCCCCTACAAGATAGGTGTATGGTGGTACGGAAAGTAAAAACTTCTATCACCTTTTTACACTACCCGTTCTGAATAACTATGGGGTGAAACAAAGAAAAAGGTGGCGACCTTTCGGATCGCCACCTTATTATATATAGGTATAAATATGCTTGTTATTCAAGAATAGGCTACCTGTTAATGAATACCTTCTTGCCGTTCTGGATATATATACCCTGAGCCCCTGCCTCCTTGACACGACGTCCGTGCAGGTCGTATATGGCATTATCCTTACTTGTCTCCGGTGAAGAGATGACGTCCTCTATACCTGTCTCGTTTGTTGACTTGATTGGGAAGAAGGGAGTGTCCTCAGTAAACTTATACATACCGTCACTTGCCCAATCCAGAGAGAAACGTACGAAACGCATGGTGTAACCACCAAATACACCGTTCTCTTCGTAGTATACACCAAGGGTGCCGTCGGGAAGGACAACAGCTGCACTGTATGCCGAACCACGGGGACAGATGGTCTTGGGAGTGCCGAAAGTAGCACCCTCATCGGTGGACAGAGCTATGCTGACGTTCTGTCGGCTAGCGCTATTGGGCAGTGTCTGCAATGCCACATTCCAGGGATTGCCCTCCAAGGTAGAGCACCATACCATGTACTCGCCGTCGCATGCATTGCCGGAGATACCGGTTGTGAAGCGTGTGCGGGGTGCCAGGTGCCAGGTCTCACCGTCATCGGATGTGTAGTTGTGGAAGTTATAACCGGATGCACGTACGCTGATTGCCAGGTCACCGTTGTTGCGCTCCAGAGTCTTGGGTTCGTCGGCTCCGTCTGTACCGCTATTGCCACTTACGTACCAGTTCTGTCCGCCGTCCTTACTCATGAAGAAGTAGAAGTGCTGGCTGTTGTCGGCCTGACGATTGACGAAACTTGACACCAGAGTGCCGTCGCGCTTCTGGAGGGCTGCACCCGAACCAGAGAAACCGCTCTTCCAGGTCTTGGTCTTGGGGTTGTCGCAGTTGGCGCCGAAGAGGTCGTCGGTATGGTCAACGGGAGTTTCCCATGTCAGACCGCCGTCGCGGCTGGTGATTGTCTTCCAGCGTGGAGGCTCGGCGGCGGTACCGGCAAAGAAGCCGTGTCCGTAAGTGCCGGCACTGGTCATGATGCCCACAATCTCGCCGTTATCGCGGTTTGTCACGATAGACGCATCGCCATGACCATAGTGGCCGCCTGTTTCCTTCGTACCTGCCACCGTTACTGGGTCGCTCCAGGTCTTGCCGTTGTCCTCGGAATACTGGGCAACAAGATAGCAGTGTGAGGGCAGGTCGGAATTGTGTGCCTTGCGGTCATCGGTAAGGGTGACAAGACGCTTGCCATCAGCAGTTACTGTGATGGATGGGATACGGTAGTAAAGCGAGCCCTTGTCCATAGGCATGAGTACAGTACCCTCGGAAAGGAATATTACTGCCTGATGGGCAGGATGACCATTGGTTTCATTCATTTCCGTTCCATCAAATGTATATGATATTACACGTGCGTCTACCTTGTTTCCCTCCTTGGCTGACTCGGAAATGTCGTATGCTATCCATAAGTAGTGAAGGCCGGGTGCAAGGTCCTTCTTGCCGGTGATTGTGAAGGTTCTGTCCGAATTGAAGGTTGTTGTCTCGCCATAAAGTTCGCCATTCTCCTCGCGCCAAGGCATAGCATTCTCCTCGTCGATGAAGAGTTCGCGCTCGTTAGTTGCAAAGTAGGCACGAACCTTGCTTACATCGTTTATATTGGTTCCAGCAAAAAGACACTTGATACCCTCGAAGGATACGCTACCTTCCAAACCGCTTACACGGATGGCGGCACGTACCATGCCCTGGTTCTTGTTGCCTATACCCGTAGTGACCTTACCCTGAACGACAGTAGTAGCAGTTACCTCAGCCTGGGCATTGCTCACGTCAACGGGTTCCATTCTCCACAAGGAGGCACCACCCTCCTCCGCAGCCCAACGCACGATTACCTGTCCTGACTGCTGGGCATGAAGTTCCACACCGGCATCCTTGATGATATATGCACCGAAAGCCTTCTGTATGGAGTATATGTAATTGGGCTCGCCTACCACACCAAACTGAGTGGCGCCACCGGTTCCATTGGGTGCCGTGCCGAAATACTCGTTCTTGTAGTTCTTTATGGCCAGTTTGCCGTCCTTCTCCCAGAAACTCCAGATGCGGTCGGCGCTGAAAGTTTTGTCGCCAAAGCGCAAACGCTCATTTTCCTGATCATAATATATCACCTTGCCCTTACAATAATCCTTTGTGGAAGCATTGGTAATGTAGTACCAGTGCACGTCTCCTTCAGTACTGATGAGATATTCCTGGTCAGCAGAAGATTCTGCTGCAACCTTTACCACGAAGTCTGTCAGCACAACACCCTTGCCATTGGAACCTGCCAATGTGAAGGAAACACTGTATGCACTTTGGTCCTTTGCACTGATTGTCTGGGCTTCGGAACTGGTAGTATACTCCTTGCCATCCTCCATGGTAAGCGCGATAGCAGTGGTATGCGCATTGTTGGCAAAGGTAAACGAATACTCCTTAATCACATAACCAGAAGGTGCGCTGAGTGTGTAGGTGGAATTTCCTGACGTACCTGTCATCATCTGCACATTGTTGCCTGCCCAGTTCATGTTGTTGACACCACATCCGAACTGCAACTGCGGAGTGGTCTTGCTCTTCCACACGGAGTTCCATGCCTGGTTAGCAGTTCCACCACGATAAAGGTCGCCGTTTTCCTTGTCTATAACATATACCAGTTCAGAAGTATCGTCTCCCTCCCCGGCATCAGAAACCACCTTATACCTGATTGCCAACTTCGTAATCAGGATACCCTTGTTCCCATCCACGGCACTGCCCACGGTCAGGGTGATTGCACTGGTTGACAATCCGTTGGCAGTAACTGTCTTTTCGGTTGCATCTTGCGCCTCGCTTGTTGAAGTACCCTCTGCCGTATTGTATGTAAATGTGCCGGTATAATCAAGGACGCTCTTTGTGGTCAGGTCATAACCTATAATCTCATAGCCTTCAGGCAATGTGAGATTGTAGGTATAGCCAGCCTTCAACCAAGGCTGGTTGCTTGCCCAGCCCATATTGTTTGCATCCTTATCGGTGCTTTCAGCTGTCAGGGCCGGAGTAGTTGCCGTCACGAACTTGCCATACCAGGCTCCGCTTGTTACCGAACCATGGTATGACCATGTAGATACACCGTTTGCAAACTGGGCAGGCAGCAGCGTCAGTGTCTTCAATGAGGGATCAGGCAATTCCTCGGGTTCACCGGCAACATGGATATAAAGCTGACAGCCTGTATCGGTACGGTCCTTGCCCTTGTTATTCTGGTTGCTCCAGTTATAGATGGCAAAGTTCTGCGCAGAACCAGTCTGGTTCAACTGCACTTCGCCTGAGGAGATTATATAATAACCGGGAGTATCTCCATAACTGACTGTCCATCCTGTCTGTGGCTGTGACTTAACGGTCTGTACCTGGGTGTTGTAGTTAACTACGGGATTCAGGTAAGCCTTGTATTCACGGTTAACGATGTCGAAAGTGCCGTTGCCACGGTCCACGAACTTCCACATGGAAGTGGCATACTTGGAAGAGGTCTCCAGACCCACAACACCTGTGGCCTCGCCCTCAGCCGTAACATAAAGGTTAGGGGAACGAAGCGATGTAATCTGGTACCAGTGTTCGGAATCCGCTGTGCTCGCCTCGGGCATAGACAGGGCGGCCAGCAAGGCACTGTTCAGGCTTTCCACCTGAGCCGTTACCTCGTCCTGCGTTATGGAAGCCTTGGCAAGCAGGGTGTTTGCCTTGGTCACCTCGGCATCGAAAAGTTCCATCTTTGTGGCATCATACTGTCCCACACCGGTTCCCCTCTCGGCCATCAAGCCCTTGGCAATGGCCTGTGAAAGCGTGTTGCGCAGACCTGCCTGCTGATAACGCTGTTCGGCAACATCCTCGGCAACTACCTCGTACACGTCCCCGGGGAAATCCACCTTCAGGGCATCGGACATAGCCTTGGCCATCTTCACATAGCCCAAGCCGCCCAGATAGTTGTCGGGATAGAAGTACTTGGTATCTGCCACGTCGCCCTTGAGCAGCGAAGTGTATGTGTCCACATACTTCACCTTCTCACCGGCCAGCGACTTGATGTATTCGTTGAGTACGGCAATGCGGCCGGTGTTGTTGGAAGCATTGGCAGTAGGGCAGAGTCCCATCAGGTATATCATGGAAGAAGGAGACTTCCCTGCAATCTTGTCCACAAGAGCCTTGTAATTTGCCTTCACGGTTTCAATATCCGTTGAACCATTGGCGTCGGATGTACCTGTGTAAAGGAAAATGGCCTTGGCATCCTTCTTCTCCACACCGGTATCGGCATAAGTGGCGTCCACAAGTTTAGAGGTAGTGGCGATGTCACCCCCGTAACCCCAGCCGGTGCCGCGGTTCTTCACGTTGGCATTGCCAAGCAGTTCCTGCCACTCTCCGTTCTTCACGAATTCATCGCCGAACACAAGCACGTCGTCCGTGCTGACAGGCATCATGCTGAAATAGGTGGCACGCATGCCGTGTGCTCCGCCTAAACCTCCGTTGTTCTGCTTCTCTGCAGTATTCGTGGGATATACAGACTTGACTGTATATGTCTCGTCTTCCTGCAAGTACTGGCAGATGGACTCTGTCCACACCTGATATGCAGCAGCCGTGAGGTGCAGGTTGTCGTAACTCAACGCGCCTCCCTGTGCTATACCGGTCAACTTGTCGTACAGGTCCACGTAGGTCACCTTGTCAGCAGTCTCGGCATAAGCCTTTATCAGTTCATTGGCCTTCAGCCATGTGGCTTCAACACGGTTGGCGGTCTTGTTGTTCAGTATGCTGTACAGGTACACCTTTGTCTGCGGTGAACGCGCATGTATGCGCTCTACCATACTCTTTATGTATGACAGCACCTGTTCGGGACTGAAGTTCAGGCCTCCGGATGTGGCAATGTCGTTGGTGCCTATCATCATAAACACCTTCTTGGGTTTGTTCAGAAGATAGGATTCCAGATTGTCGCTCTGTTCGGTGGAATACGTTCCCGAATTGCCTCGGTTCACGATGGGCAGATACTTTCCCTCCGATGTAACGAATGCTTCGGGCCAGCAGTGCATGTCGGTAATGCTGTTTCCGATGAACAGGATACTGCCCTCTGCCGGAGCAAGCGCTTTGAACGAATCGTAACGGTGGTTACGGAAAGGCAAATCAGCCCATGCCCATAGCACGCTGACACACGCCAATAACATTAGTAGTTTTCTTCTCATGATGTTTTGGTTTGTTTTGGTTTTTCTATTGTTGTTTTTAGGGTTAATTCATGCCTATGGCGATGCAAATATACAAAGATGTACACTAAAACCTTAAGACAGTGTCCTTAAAAAATGTTATGATTACAAAAGCAATGTTTACGCTGATACGATTGTAATGCAGAGATAGCAAAACGGGACATGGCATACAATCAAGGAATGCCCCTCCATTCGGCTGATGGAGAGGCATTCCCGGATTGTATGCGAGGCAAAAGAGTATTTACCTGCTTATGGTATCTATCTTTACCGTGTCATTCACCTCGAGCACCCTTTCTGCCACCGTCTTGTAGGTAGAATCGTGCAGAAGGCTGTCCTTCTCGGCTTCTATCTCCCTTTGGATATACTTCTCGGCCTCCACTGTCTGCGGTGTGCCGTTGCCCCATACCAGTTCATAGTAGCCACGATCCAAGGGACGGTGTGCACCGTCATAGAGGAAGGCAAAGACAAACATGTTGCCGCCCGTCTCGTCTCCCTTGTATCTGGAGTATTCGCCCATAGGATGGAGTGCGGCGTATGCCACCTCGCCCTGCAGGGCCTTCTCGTTTATGCGTACGAAGAAGAAGCGGTCCTTCTTTTCGGCATAGGCGTTGGTGATGACGATAGATGAATCCTGGCTGTTGACACGGAACTCGAGGTCGGTACCCTTCTCGCCGAACCAGTCCTTAACCACGAAGGTGCTGTCGTCCATCATGGTCATCTCTATCTGCTGGTGCTCGGGGGAGTTGCACAGAGTACCCTGTGTCTGCACGTTCCATACGGGAGCGGCGGCAAACAGAGTGCCGATGTACATGATCAGCACATACACCCAATGTGCGAAGATACCTGCACAGATACCGCCGAGGAAAGAACTGAGGAATGCCTTGGGAACCAGAGGACGGTAACCAAGAGAGTCGAGCGTGGCGGCATCGGTGCTGAGATAACCGCTCCAGCACATGCCCATGGCGGTACATACGGCTATGGCATTGCCGTCTATGATGCCCTTGGCGGTAAACTCGGGAATCAAGCCCAAGGCTGCGCCCACAGCACCCAGTGCGGTGATGGGGAAGGCTACGAGTTCGGGGGCTGAGAAACCGAAGAGCCATTCAAACACGAAACTTAACTTTCCAGCCACCCATGGCAGAAGTTGTGTTCCCTGGAAGGCTCCGCCAGTATACACGATAATATCGTTGCCCATCTCATCCACACCCTCGGCAGTACCGCCGAAGGTGAGCATCATCACCAGGGTACTGATGATAAGCACGCCGGGGATTATGGCCATACCTATGGTGACACCGTCCTTACCTCCGTCCAGCAGGGCGTTCAGCACACGCACGAACAGGCTTCCGTCCTTCTTCTGCTCCTCTCCTTCCTGAGAGAAACTGACGTCGGGCAATACCTCTCCACCCGTATAATTAGTCACGGCCGTAGCGTCCTCGTCCTTGTAGTTGGGATACATCTTCAGGGTGAAGCGTTGCATCAAACGTGTGGCAATGATACAACCGAAAATGGCACCGCACAAACCGATGAATGGCGCCAGGAAATAGCCCTGGCCTATCATGAAGACCAGCACCAGCAGGCCCATACCGAAGGCTGTGCCGAAATTTACCAGCGACACGTGCTGGTACTTCTTGAAGTAGCGTGCAAAGCCCTTGTCCTGACTGAGGGCAATGATTGCCGGGTTGTCACTGAGGAAAGTGAGTACCGCCGCCAGCGAAGCCACACCGGGCATATTGAACACGGGGCGCATGATGGGACGCAGAAGGCGCTGCAACAGGTCCACCACTCCGAACTCAACAAAAATCTTGCCTAGAGCACCGGTTATCACGCACATGCCCATCAGATAGAACACGGTGTTGAGCAACAGGTCGTGTGCCGTGTGCATAATGGTGTTAAGCATGTTGGCAAATCCCATCACACTGCCCATATATCCGAACAGGGCAACGATGATGAGCAGGCATGGAATGCCATTTGGAATCTTTTTAAGCATATCTTTTAATTTAGTTTTAATATCAGAATACAGATTGTTCTCGAACTAGTTTCTGGTTTAAGGTTTAAAGTTTAAAGTTTAAGGTTAGAGCAGGGGGCGCTCACCTTTCACCTCTCCTTTTCCCCGTTTTCCTACCATTTGTTTATTGCCCACTTCAAACCTTTCAGCACGTCGAGGTAAATCTTCGCTCCCACGTTCACACGTATCTGCCCGTCCTGCATGACACCGCCGGGATTGGTGTTAACTCCCCAACTGTAACCTGCCGAACCGTAAAGTCTCAACACCTCGGGATACTTCTTGAAGGGTTCGTACTCTATGCCTCCGCTTATGCCATGCATCTCCGTGCCGTCAAACACGTAGCAGTCGGCATCCGTACCGGTATTGTTCACGTCATAGGTGTATTTGGCAAACAGGCGCACGGTGCTATGGGGCTTGCCGCTCATCTCGGCAATGACGCTGCAGTCCTCGAACAGGAAAGCCTGGCGGCTGCTGGCACGGTTCACATAATCCAGTTCCAGCCACAAACGCTTGGGGAGGAAGTTGAACTTGTTGCCAAGTGCAATGTAGTTCATCCAACGGCCTTCTGTACACTGGAAAGCATTCAACGACCAGATGGTTTCCCATATGCCGTGCCTGCCGTTCCACATCAGCGAGAGGCCATACGTGTTGTTGCTGCCTATGTGCGTGCGGAAAGGACTGTTGCTGAACTGGAAGGTCAGACGGTCGTTCTCGCCGAAGTTGTATGCCACGCTGGCACCAAACTGATAGCATCCGATATGGTTCCAATACTCGCTGTTGCTGTTGTACATGTCTATGGGAGGACGGTCGTACTCGTATCCGCCTATGGCCACCACCTGCTTACCGGCAGAGATCAGCCAGTCCTTGTTGGGAGCATAGTTCAGCACCATCCAGTCTGTGGAGTTCCAGAAATTGCGTTCACTGGTTATATTCAGACGTTGGCGCCAAGAGAAACTCAGGCCCTTGTAGAGCCTTGCGTCCAAGCGCAGATTGAAGAAGTCGCCACGGAAGCCCGTGGGGTCATCGTCCGTTACTCCAGCCGTGCGGAACATCTGCCAACCGAAACGTCCCTCCAACGAGAACTTCAACACCTCGGGGCCTTCATACCTTGTCAGTTTTCTTGCCCCACTTTCTTGTGCGCAGACACACATGGCGCACACCAGACAGACAAATACAGAAAGCAGTCGCTTTTTCATAAGTTCATTTGATTTTGAAGTCAAAGATACGAAGATTAAAGCACTTGTGCAAAAGAATGTCAACTCTTTTTGATATTAGGTCAAATTTACATAACTTTGCGCCTGTAAAGTGCATTCCATCACACGACACAAACGATTATGAGGATATTGGTAACAGGAGCCAACGGACAGTTAGGTTCCGAAATGCGTCTGCTTGCCAAGAACAGCGCAGACGAGTTCCTTTTCACCGACGTAAACCAGGTGGAGGGACAGGAAACCGTCTTTCTTGACATCACCGACCGCCAGGCGGTTCTGAACATGGTACAGACACGCGGCATTGATGCCATCGTGAATTGTGCCGCATGGACTAATGTAGATGCTTGCGAAACCGACCCTGCATTGGCTGCACTGGCCATGAGGCTCAATGCCGACGCTCCGGAAAACCTTGCCCTTGCCATGAAGGCAGCAGGAGGCCTGCTTGTACACATCTCCACCGACTATGTCTTCGGCACAGAGCCGTACAACACGCCCTGCCGCGAAGACCAGCAGGGCACACCCACCGGAGTGTACGGCCGTACCAAGAAGGAGGGCGAGGAACGCATCCTTGCCACTGGGTGCGAGCACGTCATAATACGCACGGCATGGCTCTACTCCGAGTTCGGCAAGAACTTCTGCAAGACAATGCTACAACTTACCGCCGAACGGCCCACGCTGAATGTTGTCTACGACCAGTGCGGCACACCGACATACGCTTTGGACCTTGCCAAGGCAATCTGCACCGTGCTCAAGAACTACAACACCTCGCTCACCGCTCACCATATTCTCCCTCCCATAGAGGGGAGGGATGGGGAGGGGTCTTTCCCCCCTTATCCCAAGAGCGGCATCTACCACTATTCCAACCTCGGTGTCTGCTCCTGGTACGACTTCACGCAGATGATACAACAGACGGCCAACACCCTATGCACAGAGCGGCGCCATTGCGACATACGCCCATGCCTGAGCAGCCAGTACCCCTCGCCCGTGAAGCGCCCCTCCTATTCCGTCCTGGACAAGACAAAGATACAGGAAACCTTCCATCTGGACATCCCCTACTGGACAGACTCCCTCAAACAGTGCATCGCAAACCTAATTCAAACGGAAAACGATAACAATCAGCATAACAATGCCCCATCATCTGTGTAAATCCGTCAAATCCGCCAATCGTAATTCGAACTTCGCCCTTCAACATTAACCTTTAACCTATTAACTATTTAACAAAATCCCACCAACCTCTGCCAACATGCAGAAACACCGCGCCAGCTCTTCTCCCCATAGAGGGGGAGATGCCTGAAAGGCAGAGGGGGTCTGTGGGTTCCCTCTAGAACTATGGACCTCATACCCTCATTCCAAGTTGACCACCGCAACCTCATGCCCGGTATCTACATCTCCCGTCAGGACACCATGGGCGAGCACACCATCACCACCTACGACATCCGCATGACCGCCCCCAACCAGGAGCCTTCTCTGCACATTGCCGCCATCCACACCATAGAGCACATCGTTGCCACCTTCCTGCGCAACGATCCCGAATGGAAGGACCGCATCGTCTACTGGGGGCCCATGGGATGCCTCACCGGCAACTACCTCATCATGAAGGGAGAGTGGTCGTGCCACGAAGTGCGCACCCTCATACTCCGCGCCTTCCAGTATGTTGTCGACTACACCGATGATGTTCCCGGCACCACCCCCGCCACATGTGGCAACTACCTTCTCCATGACCTACCCATGGCAAAGTGGGAAGCGGCACGCTACATCCAGCGCCTAACCACCAGTTTCCACCACGAATACCCCGGCATAGAACGCCCCGAGGATGCAGGTGGAATGGTGTTCCACGATGCGTAAACCCTATAGCAGAAAAGCATAAACCTAAAACAACAATCAATATGAAACAACATCTATTCAAGAACTCCTTCCTGCGTGGAGTACTGTGCCTGCTGCTTTGCGTTACAGGCATTGGGAATGCGTATGGGCAAAAATACCAACTGATAACAAGAACCGACAGTTTAATAACAGGCAAAAAATACCTTATTGCATCAATGCAAGATGAACAAGGGTTTGTTATGAAGGAATATGACGGTTCAAGCAACAACTGGAAATACGTTCAATCCAGTGCATCAAACTCCTGCATCAAATATCAAGAAGGGATGGCAGGACTTACACTTGGAGGAAATGCTAATGCATGGACGTTCCGCGATGGCAACAAGTACTATATGGATGCAACCTCTGAAGAAGAAAACTATTTGAAGGGAAGCAAAACTATTGGTACATATAGTAAGTTTAATATCTCTTTTTCCGGTGATAATGTGGCAATCATAAAATGTAAAGGAGATAAAGAAAAGTATAGTCTTCAATACAACTCTGACTCTAAATTATTCTCATGCTACACCAGCGAACAAAAACCAGTGTACCTCTACAAAGAAATGGACTTCACACTAAGCATATCTGACAATTACGAACCAGACAGCGATCGGGAATACTACGTTGGAGACACACTTACTGCCGACAATCTTGTTGTTACCGCCATATACTCAAAGGATGACAATGAAATAGTCACAAACGAAGTAAAATGGTCTTTTGAACCAGAAATTATAACATCTGAAACCAAGTCTGTTAAAGCGACAGCCACTTACGGTGGTAAATCCATAGAATATACTTATAATATAACCAACAAGGGAGAGAAAACTATCCGATTTATACATATAACCGGAGAACCGACTACGACCCGATTTCATGCGGGAGAAAAACCCTCTTCCGACGGACTTTCTGTTATCGCAACATACAACAACAATACAACCATTGATGTTACAGCAGATGCGGTATGGTCCTTTACTCCAGAAACAATAAATTCAGAAACCACTGAAGTTACGGCTACTGCCAAATATACAACAGAAAACGGCGACGAAATGACTGCGACAAAGACTTTTGCAGTGAATATCGTCCAGAACTACACTTTAGACCTGAGCACGAATAGTTATTCATCTGCATCAACGAGTAAAGTTGTGTGGGATGCTGTTGTTGCGAGCATGACGCTAAGTAAAGGGGGAAAAGATGCAAATCACTATTTAGGGGGAGGCGAAAATAAAGAAACAAGGTTCTATACAGGCCAGGAAATAATAATTACTCCCAAAGCGACGATACACCAAATTGTTTTTACGACAGTTGCATCTACAAATGACACATATGCGACTACGCTTTGCAACAGCACATATACAAATGCTACCGCAAGCAAGAACGGTAACTCTGTCACCGTTACACCAACAGACGGCAACAATGTCATCTCATTGACTTTGAATGGTCCGTGTGGATGCACTGCAATGACTGTACATTACCTTCCTGTAGTTTCCACGCTAACCGATGCCGGCTATGCCACCCTTTGTCTGCCATACAATGCCACTGTCCCTGAAGGATTGACCGCATACACTGCTACCGATAATGGGGAATTCGTAAAACTGACAGCCAAGGAAGGTGGCAAGATTGCTGCCAAAGAAGGCGTAGTATTGAAAGGCGATGAGGGCACATACACATTCGTTGCTGCAGAGGGAAGCGTTAGCGCTACCGAAGGTAACCAGATGGTGGGTGTAACCGAAGATACCGAACTCACAGAAGCAGACAATGCCTATATGCTGACACGCAAGAAAGATGACGGCTCCATCGCTTTCCGCTTGCTGAAAACCAACTACACCCTGGGAGCCAACAAAGCTTACCTGAAAGTGGACGGTTCTGCAAATACACGTGAACTCATTCCTGCCATTTGGGACGACAACGCCACAGGCATCGAGAATACCACAGAAAACAACGCCACGAACATCATCTACAACCTTGCCGGACAGAAACTGACGCGCGCACAAAAGGGTATTTATATCATAAACGGGAAACTTACAGTAAGATAAAAATCACACCTTATATAATATATAAATAAGAGCATGAAGAAACGATATATCATACCTACGACAGAATGTATCCACATAGAGGTTACACATATTGTAGCAGATTCCATACAAAAAGCGAACGATGAGATCACAAATACCTCTGCCTATGATTTCCTTGGCAGGGAGGACAACGCTCCAAATAGCGACAACAATAACCTTTGGGAATCTGGATGGTAAGCACTAACAACAATATAGGTTCGTTCTGTTGTCCACTATGACCCGTTTTTACCATCGGTAATGATAAACTTTACCATCGGTAATCGTTTGGCGAACGAACGGTAATGGTTCGGGTGAATCGTCGTGAGGACAATAAAACGACAAAATAGAGAAGCAAAAGACAAACAACCTTATGCAAGAATACCTCCCCTACGAACAACGCTACACCAACGGGATGCAATACAACAGGTGTGGCAATAGCGGTATACTGCTGCCCAAAATAAGCCTCGGATGGTGGCACAATTTCGGTGCTGCCAACGATTACGACAAGTGCCGAGAGATTGTGCGGTTTGCCTTTGACCATGGTATAACGCACATGGACCTGGCCAACAACTACGGGCCTCCTCCAGGCAGTGCGGAGGAGATGATGGGACGGATGATGCAGGACGACCTGCGCCCCTACCGCGACGAACTGTTCATAGCGACAAAGGCGGGATACGAGATGTGGCCGGGGCCTTACGGCAACTGGGGTTCGAGGAAGTCGCTGATGGCAAGCCTTGACCAAAGTCTGAAGCGCATGAAACTGGATTACGTGGACCTGTTCTACACTCACCGCTATGACCCGGAAACTCCGCTGGAGGAAACCCTACAGGCTCTGGTGGACATAGTGCGCTCGGGCAAGGCTCTGTACATAGGCATTTCGCGATGGCCCCTGCATGCGCTGAAGACGGCAATAAAGTACCTGAGCGAAAGGGATGTTCCGCCCCTCATTTACCAGGGACGCCTGAACATGCTGGACAAGGCTCCACTGGAGGAAGGCATCCTTGAGGAGTGCCGCAACAACGGGATTGGATTTATCTCCTTCTCGCCCTTGGCACAGGGATTACTTACCGACCGCTATCTGCAGGGTACCGTTCCGCAGGACAGCCGTATGAGCCAGGGACGCTTTCTCAAACCTGAAATGCTCACCCCGGAACTCCTTGCACAACTCCAGGAACTCAACGCCAAGGCACTGGAGCAGGAGCAGAGCCTTGCAGAAATGGCTTTGCGGTGGATTCTTGAACAACAAGGGGTGACATCCGTACTGGTGGGCGCAAGCAGCGTGGAGCAGTTGAAGAAGAACATAAAGGCAGGGATGTGAGTGAAAAGGACTCTCCCCCAGCCCCTCTACAAGAGAGGGGAGTAGATACTACTGAGAGCGGAGATACGAATTTACAAAAAGAAGTAAAGAGCAAGAGGTGCAGGACCGGACAATGGTTCTGCACCTCTTGGGTATAGGGGAGGGATGAGAAGGGAGAAGGGAAAACGGAAAGGTTTAGCATACCCCCTCCGCTTCGCTCGTCCCCCTGCCTCAGGGGGACAACGGGGGGAGGAGTAATCTGAGTATTCGGAATAATCGGAATAATCAGAGTAGTCGGAGTAATCGGATTTCGCTCACCGCTCACCGTTCACCGTTCACCGCTCACCGTTCCATCAGGAACTGCTTGAAGGCAGAGAAGTCGTTGGGCATAGGCACGGATTGCTTCTCGCCTTGCATGAAGGCGGCCAGACGGGCGGGGATTTCCACGTCGGTGTGGCAGATGTCGTCCACCACCTGCTTGAACTTGGCAGGGTGTGCGGTTTCCAGGAAGAAGCCCACCTCGCCGGGACGAAGACCGTCCTTCAGTGCCTGATAACCGCAAGCACCGTGGGGGTCGAGTTGGTAACCCGTTTCACTGAGGCACTGGCGCATGGTGTCGGCAATCTGTCCGTCGGTGTATGTGGCGCCCGAGATGTGCTCGGTGATGGCCTCGTGGCTATGGCCGTAGAGGTCCAGAATGCGGGCAAAGTTGCTGGGGTCGCCCACGTCCATGGCATTGGCTATGGTGGCGGTAGAGGGACGGGGATTGTACTGACCGCTCTGCAGATAGTTGTAGAAAATATCGTTGGCATTGTTGGCGGCAATGAAGCGGTCTATGGGCAAGCCCATGCGACGGCCGAAGAGGGCGCTGCAGATGTTGCCGAAGTTGCCCGAGGGCACGCAAGCCACCAACTTGGGAGCCACGGCAGAAGGTGTGCCGTTGACGGCAATGCCCTGCTTCTTCAACTGGGCATAGGCCCAGAAGTAGTAGAAACTCTGGGGCAGGAAACGTGCCACGTTGATGGAGTTGGCAGAGGTGAGTTTCATGTGTTGGTTGAGTTCCTCGTCCATGAAGGCGCTCTTTACCATTGCCTGGCAATCGTCGAAGACACCCTCCACCTCTATGGCGGTGATGTTCTGCCCGAGGGTGGTAAACTGGCACTCCTGGATGGGAGAGACCTTGCCCTTGGGATAGAGCACGTAGACATGGATGCCGGGGACGCCGAGGAAACCGTTGGCAACGGCAGAACCCGTGTCGCCGGAGGTGGCAACCAACACATTGACAAGACGGTCACCTCCCTGCTTCTTGTTGAAATAGCCAAGCAGGCGTGCCATGAAGCGTGCGCCCACGTCCTTGAAGGCCAGTGTGGGTCCATGGAAAAGTTCCAGGGAATAGATATTGTCCGTTACCCTTACGGCAGGTATGTCGAACGACATGGTGTCGTAGACAATCTGGCGCAGGTCCTCGGCAGGGATGTCCTCGCCAAAGAAGCACTCTGCCACACGGAAGGAGATTTCCTGAAGCGACATATCCTGGATATTGTCGAAGAACTCCTGTGGCAGGGGACGGATACTGGTGGGCATATAAAGGCCACGGTCGGCGGCAAGGCCCTTGACAACGGCGGTTTCAAGGCTCTCGCGGGTGGTGGGGTTGTTGGTAGAATAGTATTGCATGGTTAAAACGGAAATGTGAAAACGGAAAACGGAAAACTGGAGTATTCGGAGTAATCAGATTTCCGATTTCCGATTTCATTAGTTAGTATATTTCTGATGGTTGGGGGGAGGATGATTGTTCCTGCATGAAGGCGTGGATGAACTGGTCACCCTCGAGAAGACCATAGCAACCGCCCTGTGCCGCATCTTCGTCGAAAGAGGTGACGGTATCGGCTTCTATGCCGGGGTACCAGATGGCAAAGGGGATGGGTTCGGCGGTGTGCGTGCGCAGGTCTATGGGTGTGGGGTGGTCGGGCAGAAGTGCCACGGCCACGGGTTCCTGCCATTCCGACACGGCATCAAGAATCGGACCTGTGATATGGCGGTCGATGTTCTCTATGCACTGGAGTTTCAATGCCAGATCGCCATCGTGCCCGGCCTCGTCGGCGGCCTCGACATGCAGATAGACAAAGTCGTCGGTGTGCAAGGCCTCAAGGGCAGCACGTGCCTTGCCGGCATAGTCGGTATCCCACAGGCCTGTGGCGCCAGGAACGTCTATGGTGCGAAGCCCTGCATAGCGTCCGATGCCACGGATTAGGTCCACGGCCGTGATTACGGCACCGCGGTGTATCTGCGAAGCAAAGGTCTCAGTAAGCGGAGCCATCTGTGGGCGGTATCCCCCACCCCACGGCCAGATGCTGCTGACGGGGTCCATGCCCTGCTCGGCACGTTGTGCATTGAGCGGATGGTATTTGAGCAGGACCTGACTCTTGTAGATAAGTTCGGTGAGCAGTTGTGCCGTCTCCTCGGCCTCGGGTGTTTCGGCACGCAGCATGTACTCGCGCCAAGGTTTGCCGGGGATATCGTGCGGAGGGGTGCAATGCAGGTGCTTGTTGCCGCCCTTTATGACAAGCAGGTGGCGGTACTGCACTCCGGTGTAGAAGTGCACGCGCTCGTTGCCCAGTTCCTCCTGAAGGTACTTTATGAGTATGTCGGCATCCTCCGTTTCCAGACGGCCACAGGAGTGGTTGCGCAGGAGGTTGCCGTCCAGGGAAATGAGGTTGCAACGCAGGGCAAGGTCGTCATCGGCCAGTTCCACGCCTATGCTTGCCGCCTCCAAGGGGCCACGGCCCTCATAGACAACATGCTGGTCGTAACCGAGGATGCTGCTGTTTGCCACCTCGCTACCGGGGTGGAATCCGTCGGCCACGGTACGGAGCAGGCCGCATCGTCCCATGCGTGCCAGTCGGTCGGCATTGGGGGTGTGGGCATGCTGAAGCAGGGTTTTTCCTCCCAGTGCCTCATTGTGCCAGTCGGCCATGCCATCGCCAAGTATGATGATATGTTTCATGTTAAACGGAAATGTGAAATCGGAAAACGGAAAACTGGAGTATTCGGAGTAATCGGAGTATTCGGAATAGTCGGAGTAATCAGAGTTTTCCGTTTTCCGTTTTCCGTTTTCCGTTCGTCACGCCAGTGACATTATGTCCGCGAACACACCGGCGGCCGTTACCGAAGCACCGGCACCGTAGCCCTGGATGAGCATGGGGTATTCGTTGTAACGCTCAGTGGTGAGGAGCACGATGTTGTTGCTGCCCTCCAACTGGTAGAAGGGATGGCCGGCCTCTATCTCCTGCAGGGAGATGCTGGCATGACCGCCCTCGTACTTTGCCACGAAGCGCCAAACCTTGTTCTCGCTCTCCAGCACCTTGCGGCGTGCTTCCCAATCGGCATCCAGTGTGGGGAGGTTCTGCCAGAACTCCTCCATGGTGCCGTCGAAGAAGGACTGGGGCACGAAGAGTTTCTTCTCCACGTCCTCCTGGTTGATGCTGTAACCGGCCTCGCGGGCGAGGATGACCAGTTTGCGCAGCACGTCCTTGCCAGAGAGGTCTATGCGCGGGTCGGGTTCGCTGTATCCCTCGGCCTTGGCCAGTTCCACCGTCTTGCTGAAGGGTATGTCGGCAGAGATGGTGTTGAAGATATAGTTGAGCGTACCGCTGAGGACTGCCTCGATGCGCAGGATCTTGTCGCCGGAGTTGCGCAGGTCGTTGATGGTGCGTATGATGGGCAGGCCTGCACCCACGTTGGTTTCAAACAGGAACTTCACGCCACGCATCTGTGCTATGCGCTTGAGTTCGCTATATTGCTCGTAATCGCTGGAGGCGGCAATCTTGTTGGCCGCCACTATGTTGATGTTGTGGGAAAGGAAATCCTTGTAGAGCGATGCCACCTCGGCCGATGCCGTGCAATCCACGAAGACACTGTTGAAGATGTTCATGCCTATGACCTCGTCGCGCAGGCGCCGGATGTCGCTTGCAGGAGCCTCGTGCAGGCGTTGGCGGAAGTTGTCCAGTTCCAGTCCCTCGCGTGCAAACATGGCATTGTGGCCGGAGGCTATGCCCACGACATTGAGTTGGAGGCGGAGTTCGCGCATCAGTTTCTCGCGCTGCTGGTGTATCTGCTCAATGAGGCTTCCGCCCACGGTGCCCACACCGCAGATGAAGAGGTTGAGCACCTGATATTCGCTCAGGAAGAAGGAGTCGTGGATGACGTTCAGAGCCTTGCGCAGGTACTCCTCGGCAATGACGAAGGATATGTTCGTCTCGCTTGCACCCTGGGCACATGCAATGACGCTGATACCGCTACGTCCCAGCGTGCCGAACAACTTGCCGGCAATGCCCGGGGTGTGCTTCATGTTCTCGCCCACGATGGCCACGGTGGCCAGACCTCCTTCGGCCGTCATGGGGTACATGGCGCCGTCGGCTATCTCCTGAGCAAACTCCTCGTTGAGCACACGGCATGCCTCGCTGGCATCCACGTCGCGCACACCTATGGAGGTGCTGTTCTCACTGCTTGCCTGGGACACCATGAACACGGATATGCCATTGTCTGCCAGGCAGGTGAAGATGCGGCGGTTCACACCGATGACACCCACCATGGAAAGACCGCTGACGGTGATGAGCGTGGTGCCCTTGATGCTGGATATGCCACGGATGGGTTTCTCGCCCAGGTGTATGTCCTTCTTGATGATGGTACCGGGGGCATCGGGGTTGAAGGTGTTCTTCACCCAGATGGGAATGTTCTTCACGCAGACGGGGTATATGGTGGGAGGATAGATCACCTTGGCACCGAAGTTGCAGAGTTCCATGGCCTCCACGTAGGAGAGTTCGTCGATGACGTATGCCGTGCTGATTACACGGGGGTCGGCGGTCATGAAACCGTCCACGTCCGTCCATATCTCCAGTGCCGTAGCGTCCAGTGCCGCCGCCACGATGGCCGCGGTGTAGTCGCTGCCGCCACGTCCAAGGTTGGTCACCTCGCCGCTCTCTATGTCGGAGGAGATGAAACCGCCCATCAGGCTTATCTCGGGCAGGCGCTTCCATGTGTTGCGCACTATCTCATTAGTGGCCTGTGCACAGAGCACGTTCTTGCCGTTCTTCTTCTCGGTGCGGATGATGTCGCGCGAATCGTACCATCTGGCACCGTCGATAACGGTGGCCACTATGCGCGATGACATGCGCTCACCGTAACTGACGATTGCTGCCTCGGTCTTGGGCGAGAGGTCGCGGATCAGGCAGACACCCTGATAGATGCTCCTCAACTCCTCCAGCAGGGCACGCACTATGGTGAGCAGTTCGCCACGGGCAGAGCCGGCAGGGAGAACCTCGCGGATAACCTTTTCATGACGGCCTACGATTTCCAGAAACACCTTCTGGTAGCGAAGGTCGCCCTCCAGAGCCATCTGTGCCGTCTGTATCAACTTGTCGGTAATGCCACCCAGGGCACTTACCACCACGATGACGGGCTCCGTCTGCGACTCCACTATCTTCTTTACGTTAAGTATGCTTTCTGCGCTACCCACACTGGTACCGCCAAACTTCAGTACTTTCATACTTATTATATGTCTTATCTTTTTGAGTGGGCAAATTTACAATTATTTATAGTACCAAGCAAACTATTTGTTCCTATTCTTGACTATTGAGTATCATTTTGCCTGATTTCTCTGCCGCCATCTCGGCACAACGTTCGCCGTCCACACCTGCCGAGACGATACCGCCGGCATAGCCGGCTCCCTCACCGCAGGGGAAGAGGCCACGGATGCGGACGTGCTGGAGAGTCTCCCTCTGGCGCAGGATGCGCACTGGGGCGGAGGTGCGGGTTTCAATGGCTATCATGTTGGCCTCGTTGGTGAGGAAACCGTGGTAGGCACGGCCGAAGGCCTTGAATCCCTCCTGCAGGCGTGTGGTGATGAACTTGGGCATCCAGAAGTGCAGGGGGCTGGCTATGAGGCCGGGGGCATAGGTGCTTTCGTTGAGGTCAGCACTGAGGCGGTTGTTGACAAAGTCGGCCATGCGCTGGGAGGGTGCCGTCTGCCGGCGGTTGCCCTGGAGCCAGCACATCCTCTCCAACTGTTCCTGGAGGAGGAGGGGGCGCAGGATGTCGTCCTGCATGTCGGAGGGAGAGAGGTTCAGGTCGGAGGTTTCCAGTGCTATGATGTCCGTGCGCTTGGCCTCGGACGGGGTGAGCAGGGATGCCGGCATGATGTCCTCGGGACGTATCTCCACGACCATGCCGGAGTTGCTCCAACGGCCGCCACGGTTGGAGGGGCTCATGCCGTTGACCACTATCTGCTCGGGACCGCTGGCGGCAGGAACCACCACACCGCCGGGGCACATGCAGAAACTATACACGCCACGTCCCTCTGCCTGGCGCACCATGCTGTATTCGGCGGCAGGGAGCCACTTGCCACGGCCCTCCTTGGAGTGATATTGTATCTGGTCGATGAGGTGCGAGGGGTGCTCCAGACGCACACCGATGGCAAGCCCCTTGGCCTCCATCTCTATGTGCTCGGAGTGCAGGTAGCGGTAGACGTCGCGTGCGGAATGTCCCGTGGCAAGTATCACGGAGGAGGCGAGGAACTCGCGCTCGCCGCAACGTATGCCACGCACTTGGCCGCTCTCCACAATCAGGGAAGTCATCTTCGTCTGGAAGTGTACCTCGCCGCCACGCGAAAGGATGGTCTTGCGCATGTTCTCGATGACACGGGGCAGGCAATCCGTACCGATATGCGGATGTGCGTCCACAAGGATGTTGGGGTTGGCGCCATGCTGTACGAAGACACGCAGGATCTTGTCGCAATCGCCGCGCTTCTTGCTTCGGGTGTATAGTTTGCCGTCGCTATATGCCCCGGCACCTCCCTCGCCGAAGGAGTAGTTGCTCTCGGCATCAACGCGTTGTTCGGAGCGTATGCGTGCGATGTCCTTCTTGCGCTCGCGCACGTCCTTGCCCCTCTCCACCACTATGGGGCGAAGGCCAAGTTCTATGAGGCGCAGGGCGGCAAACAATCCACCGGGACCTGCACCCACCACGATGACCGCCTCGGCCTCGCTGACGTCGGGATAATATATGGGGTCAAAGAGTTTGTCCTGAGGTTTCTCGCCCACGAAGGCACGCACCGTAAGGTTCACGAAGATGGTACGCTGGCGTGCATCAATACTGCGTTTGAGCACCTGCACGGCATCGGCCCTGAGGCCCTTCTCGCGTTGCAGGTAAGAAAGGATCCCGCGTTCGTCGTATGCCTCGCGGGGGGAGATGCGGAGTTGGAATTCGTGTATCATATTAAACGGAAAACGGAAATCGGAAAACGGAAAACGGAAAGGTTAAAGGTTAATGGTGAGCGGGGAGCGAGGGAGCGGGGGAGCGAGGGAGCGGAATATTCGGAGTATTCGGAGTATTCGGAATTCTCAGAGTTCTGAGTTTTCCGATTTCCGTTTTCCGTTTTCACCTTTCTTCTCACCCGAACAGTTCCCTTACCGCTTCTGCCACGCGGCGCACGGGTACTATTTCTATGGTGTAGTTCTTCTTGTCCAGGGAGGACATATTATTATAAGGTATGAGTATGCGGGTGAAGCCAAGGCGCTGCGCCTCGCTGATGCGCTGCTCTATACGGCTGACGGGACGTATCTCGCCACTCAATCCCACCTCGCCTGCCATGCAGACACCGGTGTCTATGGGGGTGTCCACATTGCTGGAAAGCACGGCGGCTATGACACTGAGGTCG
>JAFVTT010000022.1 GCA_017503065.1 Bacteroidaceae bacterium
CCCAGCAATCGGTGAACGAAGATAAAATCTTGATATATGAGAGAAGAGGTTAGGGACAGGGGAAGACTGGAACATATGCTGACGGCGATTGGCAATGTGGAGGAGTTTACAAAGGATGTCTCAAAAGAGAGTTTTGTAAATAGCAAGCTATTGTTCTTCGCCGTAGTCAAGAATATAGAAATTGTCGGTGAAGCCACATATATGTTGACGAAGGAGTACAAACAGTCCCATTCGTCTATCCCATGGCTGGTAATAGAAAAGATGCGTCATGTCTTGGTCCATGGATATTACACAATCTCGCCAGAGAAGGTGTGGGATACTGTGCATGAGGACCTTCCTGTATTGAAGCAACAACTAATTGCCCTTATTGAAGAAGAATAGAAACATCTGTGCCAACAAGCGCGTCTACATCAACACCCCGATGTGAGGCAATAAACAAAATGGAGAGAAGCGATGCCAGTGCCGGTTCTCTCCATTTTTGCTCCTAAACAGCATTTCCCCGTATATGGGGTACACCCCAAAACGAACTAATTGAAATAAATCAGCATATCCAGAACGGACTAACTGACCAAATCGACAGTTTTAGTCTATCACTTCCATATAGAAACTTACGGGGCGGAAGCCGTCATTGCAGCTTATCATGGCGCTGTGAGGATTCTTCATCCATCCGTCAAAGAAGTTGCCTCCTCCACAAGCGAGGGGTTCAACAAATTCCCGCATCGTCTTCCATGCTTCGGGACAGAGACCTTCGGGACGTTTCCCCTCCACCGATACCCACGACTGGCCTTCGCACACATCACAGGCATGCTCGATGGGATTCTCGTAAATGGACATCAGGTCGCGATGCTCCACCTTGCGGACGGCCGTTATTCTTACCTTCTTCATGACATTCCTTATTATACTGTACTAACCAGAAAAAGAACATTGGCAGCCCCCCACAGAGGAAGACTGCCAATGCTATTGGTTCTTCATTTGCCCTTTGTATGGAAGGGCAAGATGGTGCAGATTACTTCTGAGCCAGAGCCTTAGCCAGAGCCTTCTCTGCCTTTACGACAGCCTTGTCGTACTTCTTCTGAGCAGCCTTGGGGTTCTTGGCAGTCTTGATGGCGTCGTAAAGAGCCCACAGGTTGAAGTCGGCAGTTACCTTCTTCTGAGCGGCGGTATAAGCCTTGGCAGCGGCCTCGGCCTTAGCCTCCTGCTCGGCGGGAGCGTAAGCGTGCTTGTAACCCTCTACCTTGTTCCAGTAGCCACGAGTGAAGTCGGGGAATGTAACGGCAGCGCAGTTGTTGTCCATAGACAATGTGCCGAGTTCTGCCAGACAGCACCATTCAGCCATGTCGTAAACGTCCATATCCAGGGGCAGACCATTCTGCAAGCAGTAAACCAGACGAGCCTCCATGATGTAGTCCATACCGCCGTGACCCATCTCACGACCCAGTTCACCATACTTGGTGAGGATGGGGTGATAGTACTTCTTCTCGAGAGCCTTCTGCTGCTCAGCGTTCATGAAGCCGTGAGCGTTGAGGTTGTCAACCTGAGGAGCGCCAGTACCCTTCATAGCCTCGCCAGAGAGAGCGAACTTGGGTTCGGGATACTTGGTAGCGTAACCCTTGGTACCGGTGAGCTTGAACAGACGGTTGTAGGGCTGGGGAGTCATAACGTTGTGCTGGATTTCAACAACCTTACCCTGTGCGGTACGCATCAGAGTGGTGGTGTGGTCACCATTGCGGAATTCCTTGCACTCCTTGCCGGTCTTGCTCTTCACCCAATCCTTACCTACGAAGCTCTCGGTGTCCATTGCAATCAGAGTGGTGAAGCGGTCGCCACGGTGAATGTCCAGGCACTGTGCAACGGGGCCAAGGCCGTGAGTGGCGTAGAGGTCGCCACGGTTCTCCTTATTATACTTCATACGCCAGTGCAGGTTCTCGGTGTCGTTGTCGGCGGGATCCTTCCAGTAAGCGTCCCAGAACCACTCCAGACCGTGGATGTAAGCACCCTCGGCACGGATGATTTCACCGAATACACCGTCCTGAGCCATGGCCAGAGCGTTCAGCTCATAGTAGTCATAGCAGCAGTTCTCCAGGATGAAGCAGTGCTGACGTGTCTTCTCTGACAGGTCAATCAGGCTCCAGCACTGTTCCAGGTTCATTACGCTGGGCACCTCGATGGCGGTGTGCTTGCCATTCTCCATAGCGCACTTTGCCACGGGATAGTGGTGGTTCCAGTCGGTAGCAACGTAAACGAGGTCGATGTCGGGACGCTTGCAGAGTTCCTCATAACCCTTGGCACCAGAATAGATGTCGGCGGGCTTCAGACCTGCCTTGCGGAGATAACCCTGGCACTTTTCTGCACGCTCTGCCTCATAGTCGCAGAGAGCAACGATCTCAACACCGGGGATGTGGCAGAAACGCATAACTGCACCGGGACCACGCATGCCAAGACCAACGAAGGCCACACGAACAGTCTCCATCTTGGGAGCGGTCAAGCCCAGAACGTGCTGCTGACCTGCAGGACGCTGAGGGGTTTCCACAACGATAGTACCCTTGTCCCAATGCCACTTTGTGCTGGGAGAAAGGGACTGAGCACCTGCCGCTACTGAGATGGCGGCGAGGGCAACGACAAGAAGATTCTTCAGTTTCATTCTCTTTCGTTTGTTTAATTAGGTTAATAATATGTTTATCTAAAATTTGCTTTCCGAGGACAAAGATAGTAATTTTATCTTTAAGTGCCAAGGTTTATTTTGTTATTATCGGGAAAAAGCGTAACTTTGCCCTCGGATATGAATAATAAGGAGACACGCACGCCCCTGCTGGGTATGGACATGCAGGAACTGAAGGAAGTGGCCGCAGGTGCTGGCCTTCCCGCCTTTGCCGCCAGGCAGATGTTCGGCTGGATTTACCAGAAGAATGTCGCCGACGTGCAGGACATGACCAACATTTCCCAAAAGGCACGCGATCTGCTGGCCGAGCGCTATAACGTAGGGCTTATGCCTGCCGTGGAGGCACAGCGCAGTGTGGACGGTACGGCAAAGTACCTGTTCCCCACCCTGTCGGGGCACACGGTGGAGAGTGTCTTCATTCCGGACAAGGAGCGCGGCACGCTGTGCGTCAGTTGCCAGGTGGGATGCCGTATGGGATGCAAGTTCTGCATGACCGGCAGGCAAGGTTTCCAAGGGCATCTGACCGCCACGGACATACTGAACCAAATCTACTCCCTGCCGGAAAGGGACAGGCTCACGAACATCGTCTTCATGGGACAGGGCGAACCTCTGGACAACCTGGATGCCGTGATGAAGGTGACGGAACTGCTCATGCACAAGGACGGCTGGGCATGGAGTCCCAAGCGCATAACGGTGAGCACCGTGGGGGTAAGGCGCGGTCTGGTGCGCTTTCTGGAGGAAAGTCCCTGCCACCTGGCCGTTTCCCTGCACAATCCCTTTGCCAACGAGCGTCTGGAGATGATGCCTGCCGAGAATGCCTTCTCGCTGACGGAGTTCCTGCCAATGCTGGCAAAGATGGACTGGACACACCAAAGACGCCTGTCCTTCGAGTACATAGTGTTCGGAGGCCTCAACGACACGCCCCGCCATGCCAGGGAACTGGTAAGGCTGCTGGCTCCGATGGAGTGCCGCGTGAACCTGATACGCTTTCACGAGATACCCGACTCGCCCTTCCACGGAGCACAGGAGGAAACCATGGTGTGGTTGCGCGACTACCTGACACAACATGGCGTGACCACCACCATCCGCGCATCCCGAGGACAGGACATCTGGGCGGCATGCGGCCTGCTGAACACCAAGAACAAGGAGGCTGCACTGCAAGGCGCACAGGAATGACCACACGCAAGTAACATACAAGCCTAACAAAAGAAACGAGAAACTAACCAAAGACATACCGACATGAAACGCCTGATACTACTCATTCTCCCCATCATGGCAATGCTTGCCGCCAGTTGCGAGAAATCCCACTTCCTGCCCACCGCCAGCGGACGCCCCTACGAGGTGATGGTGGTGATGGACTCCGTGGACTGGAAGGCACCCCACGGACGTGCCCTGTTTGACGTGCTGGACACCGACGTGCCCATGTTGCCACAGAGCGAGCGCTCGTTCCGAATCTCGCAGGTGGAGGTGAAGAACTTCGACAGAATACTGAACATCTTCCGCAACATCATCATAGTGAACATAGACAAGACCCAATACACACGCACCAGGATGAAGTTCACACGCGACAAGTATGCCATGGAGCAGATCGTGCTTTCCATCAACTCGCCCTCGAAGGAAGAGTTCCGCCAGTTCTGCATAGACCACCGGCAGGAGATAGTGGACTTCCTGACAAAGATGGAGATGAACCGCCTGGTGAAGGACCTGAAGAAGGAGAACTCCAAGGTGACCAGAGAACTGGCCAAGGAGATATTCGATTGCAAGATGCACGCACCGAAGGAACTGACATCGTTCAAGAAGGGCAAGGACTTCCTGTGGACCTCCAACAATACCCCGTCGGGCATGATGAGCATAGTGATGTACTCCTTCCCCTATGAAGGTCCGCAGATATTCAACAAGGAATACCTCACGCAGAAGCGCGACTCTGCCCTGAAGGCCAACATCCCCGGCGAGAAGCCCGGCATGTTCATGAAGACGGACACCCTTTGCACCGTGGTGAAGCCCATAGTGGTGCACAAGCAGTATGCCATGGAGATGCGAGGCCTCTGGTACGTGGAGAACGATTGCATGGGAGGCCCCTACGTGAGCCACCACCGTGTGGACACGGAGAACAACCGCGTCATCGTGGCGGAAGGGTTTGTGTATGCTCCCGAGAAAATGAAACGTGGCATGATACGCCGACTGGAAGGTTCGCTCTACACGCTGATGCTGCCAGAGGAACAATACTTCATGGAAATCATCCCGGACATTGAGGAAGAGAAGAAGGACACACTGACAGAAGAGAAGAAAAAGTAAACTATGAAAATACTGAAAATAGGCATCGTGCACTCCGACCAGAAAGGACAGGACACGATAGCCAATGCCTTTGAAGACATTCTGCTGGACGAAATCTGCACCAAGACCCTCTACGAGAAGCAAGGTGAGGAGGGCATTGACGAGGCCCTGAACGATTGGGAGGAGGGCAACACGGATGCTATACTCTTTATCCCTGCCGAGGGAGAGGAACGCCTGAACCCGGCAAGTCTCAGAGGACTGGACATGATAGTATGGGAAGACCTGCGCATGGCTTTCACCAACGAGGACGAGAACTTCGAGGAGCAGGAGAAGACCTTAAATATTGCCCTGCAAAGGGAGTTCGACATAGACAACCCGCGCATAGTCCCACATCTGGATGCAGAGAACTACAAGACCTACGATGCCGTACTGACAAACGACAGGGAACAGGGGCTGAAGGAATTTCTGGAACTGACCCATGGCAACGGAGTGGCATACACCACCGGCAGGGAACTGATATGCACAAGCCCTTTCTCGGCAGACTCCTTCCGCGACAGCATCTATCTGGCCAAAGATATTCTGAAGAACAGGGAGCGTTACGACGAAGCAAGGGAGAACCCTCTGCCAAAACTCTTCATAGACAAGAAAGAGGACATCAAGAAGCGACATGAGCCTAATTGACAACGTCAGAGCGACACTGAAAAGCCAGGACACGGAAGGACCATTCGAACTTTACGTGACACGCACCCCCGGCTATCTGTGGGCATGCCTGTTCAAGTGGCTTGGCGTGCATCCCGTGGCGGTGACACTGATGAGTATAGTCATTGGGGCGGCAAGCGGTTGGTTCTTCTATAGCGAAGACCTCGGAATGAACCTCATAGGCATGGGGCTTCTCGTTTGGGCCAACTGGTACGATTGCGCCGACGGGCAACTGGCCCGCATGACGGGCAAACGCACCCTCATAGGCAGGATACTGGACGGCTTCTGCGGCGATGTGTGGTTCTTCTTCATATACCTGTTCCTGTGCCTCAGGATGCAGGGAGAAAACATACCCTTCACCAGCGTGCAATGGGGCATAGGGATATGGCTGTTAGGGGCATGGGCAGGTCTCAGATGCCATGGCCGCCAATGCGCCATAGGCGATTACTACCGCAACATACACCTCTACTTCCTGCTCGGTGCAAGAAAGGCGGAACTGGATTCCGAGGCAAAGATAAAGGAGGAAATGAACTCCATGAAGTGGATGAGCAAGGACTGGTTCCACAAACTCTACCTCTACTTCTATGCACGATACACCGGTTCGCAGGAGGCGCAGGTAAAGTCTTTCCACACGATGATGAAAGGACTGGAGGCCAAATACGGCACGGACATCCCCCTACCCCTTCGCGAAGACTTCTGCCGCGAGAGCCGTCCGCTGATGCCTCTGACCAACATCATCACATTCGATACCAGGGTGACGGTGCTGTTCCTTTGCATAGGCTTCGGCATACCCTGGCTCTATTTCATATTCGAATCCACCGTACTGGAAGCCGTACGCTTCCACATGATAGGACGGCACGAGAGACTTTGCGAGAGGATAACGGAACAATATACCAAGGGCTAAGGCAATGAACAGAAGCGTAGCGCTGATACTGGCAGGCGGAGTGGGAAGCAGGATGAACCTCTCCATACCCAAGCAATTCGTGGTGGTGGACGGGATGACCGTTCTCCAGCACACGATGCTTGCCTTCCAACGACACCAGTTGGTCAGTGCCATATACGTGGTTGCCTCCCCCCAGTGGGCGGAAACCGTGCGCCAACAGGCAAAGGAAGCAGGCATCGGCAAGTTCGCCTCGTGCCTGAATGCCGGCGAAAACAGTTTCCAATCTGCCAGAAACGGCATAATGGCCCTCCAGAAAGAGGAAGGAGAAAACACCGTGGTGCTCATCCATGATGCAGTACGCCCCTTGGTATCGCAGGACATCATCAGCAGAAACATCGCCGTATGCCTGTCACGCGGCAATGCCATCACCACCCTGCCAAGTCAGGAAAGCTATATGGTCATTGATTCTGGTGCAAGTTCTTGCGACAGAGAAACCACATCTTCGGAATACATACTGCGCGAAAAACTATTGCGTGCACAGACACCACACACCTTCCTGCTTGGCGAACTGACCACAATGATGCAGGAGGCCGACGAAAGGGGCATAACATACTCCCAATCCATCTTCACACTGGCCAACGAACTGGGACACGTGCCCCTGCATATAGCAGAGGGCGAAATGATGAACTTCAAACTGACCCTGCCTTCGGACTTTACCATCTTCCAGGCTATCCTTCACGAGACAAGGGACTAAGTAGCGAGGACATTTCATCTGTGCCGGAATTGCTTTTCTCAAGAAATATTCATACCTTTGCACACTCCTTTATGAATACTACACCATTACAAGACCTGAAAGCGCGATACAACATCGTTGGACGCGACGAGAAACTGAACATGGCACTGGACACGGCTGTCCAAGTGGCACGTACGGACCTGAGTGTGCTCATTCAGGGAGAAAGCGGTGTGGGCAAGGAGATTATACCGCGCATCATCCACGACAACAGCCTCCGAAAGGGCAAGCGCTACATAGCCATAAACTGCGGCAGCATACCCGAGGGAACCATCGATTCGGAACTCTTCGGACATGAAAGGGGTTCCTATACAGGAGCCATCGGCGAGCGCGAGGGTTACTTCGGTGCGGCAGACGGAGGCACACTCTTTCTGGACGAGGTGGGAGAACTGCCCATGACCACTCAGGCACGCCTTCTCAGAGTTCTGGAAACAGGCGAATACCTGCGTGTCGG
The DNA here is from genome assembly GCA_017503065.1 of Bacteroidaceae bacterium. Next base: position 7,760 of record JAFVTT010000022.1, read on the forward strand.
CAGCGACGAACCACGCAAGACGAACGTGCGCATAGTGGCGGCAACAAACGTGGACATCCCCAATGCCATTCGTGAAGGACGCTTCCGCGAAGACCTCTACTATCGTCTGTGCACCATCAACATACAGGTGCCTCCACTCAGGGAGCGTGGCATAGACAGTGTGCTTCTCTTCAAGATGTTTGCCATGAACGTGGCGGCAAAATACCACATCCCCGAACCCATCCGCCTGAGTCCCGAGGGAGAGCATACGGTGATGGCATACAAGTGGCCGGGCAACGTGCGCCAACTGAAAAACGTGGTGGAGCAGATGAGCATCCTGGAACAGGGAGTGCAGATTACACCCGAAGTGCTGTACCGCTATGGCATCATTGCCGGCCAGGGAGAGAGTTTCGCCCTGTCGCGTGTAGGCAAACCGGGGAGCGAGGGCGGACGCCACGACTGGGAGAACGAGATAAAGTGGCTGGCGAATGCCGTACTCAAACTCCGCGCCGAGGTGGACGAACTGAAGAAGCACCTCTCGCCCGAGCACCAGAAACATGCCTCCGCCCCCCTGCAACTGGAAGACATGAGCAGCACCACAATATCGCCCGTCGGCCACGAACAGGAGATACCGCAAATCCCACAGGTCCAGACACCACACGTCTATGTCCCCACTACCCCACACGTCATAAACCAGCCTTACGACGAGATAGAGGAACTGAAAGAAGAGGACAACCTCAATCTGGAGGAGATGGAAAAGCGCAGTATAATACGCGCCCTTCAGCAAAGCCACAACAGGCGAAAGGTTGCCGCACAGATGTTGGGAATAAGCGAACGCACACTATACAGAAAGATTAAGGATTATGGCATCGAAGAATAATACATACCAAGGGACAACGCAATACGTAGCAAGACTCACCACAATACTTCTCGTACTCTCCTGCCTCGTATTGTACACATCATGCACCATCAGTTACAAGTTCAACGGTGCCAGTATAGACTATACCAAGACAAAAAGCATACAGATAGGCAACTTCCCCATACGAAGCACATATGTGTGGTCGCCAATGCAATCCATTTTCCAGAACAAACTGACCGACATTTATGCCAGCCAGACGAGACTGAAGCAGGTTAAGCGCAACGGCGACCTGGTACTGGAAGGGGAAATCGTTGGTTTTGACCAGTTCAACAAAGGCGTCTCCAATAGCGGATACTCCAATCAAGTGCAACTTAAAATGACGGTAAACGTCCGCTACACCAACAACAACAACCATGCCGAGGACTTTGAACAGAAGTTCTCTGCCACCTCCACCTACGACGCTACCCAGCAACTGGTAAACGTACAGGAAGAACTCGTAACGGAGATGTGCAAGGACATCACCGACCAGATATTCAACGCCACCGTGGCAAACTGGTAAACCTGCAACAAGTACCAGAACACGCTTAGACAGAGAAACAAGCTACGCAACAGATGGGAAAACAAGTCATAGATTACATCAGGCAACCGGAGAGCCTTGACTCCCAGTCGCTGGAGCATCTTCGCGGCATAGTAGAGAAATATCCCTACTACCATGCCGCACGCATTCTCCTGTTGCGTACTCTATACCAGATGCACGACCCGTCCTTCGACGAGCAGTTGCGAAAGGCCGCCATCTACGTGCCTGCCCGACAGACACTATTCCAGATGTTCCAGGCACCATCACTGAAACCGGAATCTCCCACCAAACGAACCGCACGTGCCGAGCATACCGGCGAAGGTGCCCACCGCACAGAATCCCTTATAGACTCCTTTCTGGACACCATACCACAGCAACACCAGAGTACACCACGAATAGTGGATGCAACCGTGGATTACATGGCCTATCTCATGCAGATGGAAAGCGCGGCCAACACCTCCAATACCCCAAGGATGGCGGGCCAGGACTATATAGATGATTTCCTCATCAAGAATGAAGGGCGCTTCGAATTGGAAGACCTCCCTGAAGAGGAAACACCGCATGCCATTCCCGAACCCAAAAACGACACGGAAACTGGCGTTCTCACCGAAGCCATGGCCCGTATTTACATAAAACAAGGCAAATATGACAAGGCTATTGAAATTATTCGCCGCATTTCCTTGAAATATCCAAAAAAAAATCGTTACTTTGCAGACCAAATACGCTTTCTTGAGAAATTAATCATAAATCAACAATCGTAATATGTACACAATTTTTGTAGTTCTTATCATCTTGGCCAGCGTGCTCATGTGCCTTGTAGTCCTCATTCAGGAAAGCAAGGGAGGCGGTTTGGCGGCCGACTATGCAAGTGGCAACACCCTGTTGGGCGCACCCAAGACAACCGACATCATCCAGAAGGTTACCGCAGGTCTGGCCATTGCAATGGTTCTGTTCTGCATCGTCAGCACAGCATTCCTGCCCGAGACAAAGGCAGTAGACAGCGTCCTGCAACTGGAGCAGCCCGCTACCGCAGCGCCCGTATTGCCCACAGTCCCCGCTACTGACGCTACTGACGCAGCCAACACTACAGCCGATCCCACTCCCCTGCCCGCACCCAGCGCAAACTAATCCGGCAATCATATAAGCAAGATATGATAATCATAGCAGACAGCGGTTCCACAAAAACGGAGTGGATTGTTGGAGAACTCGCCGGTTTGTCTGTAACAACAAAGGGCATCAACCCTGTGCGTGACACCAAAGAAGAAATTCTGGACGTACTCAGCACAGAGTTGATGCCCGAACTATTATCCTCCCCCACCATCAGACAATCCGACGTAACCGAAATACATTTCTACGGAGCCGGATGCATCCCCCCATTCTCGCAAAGCGTGAAGGAAGCACTCGAAGAACACTTCCCCCAAGCCATAGCACACGTATATAGCGACCTCCTCGGTGCCGTACGTGCCTTATGCGGCAGAGAGGAAGGCATAGCATGCATTCTTGGCACAGGAAGCAACTCATGTCTGTGCAAGGAAGGAGAAATAGTAAAAAACACATCTCCATTGGGATACATCCTTGGAGACGAAGGAAGCGGTGCCGTCCTCGGCCGCACACTATTGTCCGAAATGCTTAAAGGCAACCTTCAGGACCTATGGGAGGACTTTACACAGAGATATAGCCTTTCCGTATCTGATATAATAAATAAGGTATACCGCCAACCACAGGCCAACCGCTTCCTGGCATCGCTTGTACCCTTCATCAAGGAGCACGCAGACAACCCGTCCGTAAATGACATGGTTGTAAACGAATTTACACGTTTCCTGCAAAGGAACGTCATCCCATACGGCAGACCCGACCTGCCGGTCAACTTTGTCGGAGGCGTGGCAAACAATTTTACTGACGAAATCAAGACGGCATGCACGCTTTGCGGCTTAAATTTAGGCAAAATAATAGCCCGTCCTGCCGAAGAAATGCGCAAATACCATTTTTATGTTATTTAACACATATAAATATTTGGTGCGTAATGATTTTATCACTACCTTTGTGACAGTTATCCTGAAAACAATCTTTTTACCTTAAACAAACTAATACCTAAAGGATGGTATAGGGGCGCTGGGAAGCGGCCCTATATTTTTTATATCTGTCGATTATCAGGCACGACAATCAAATGACGGACAATTTCAATACAAGCGTTCTCGATGATACGGAACATAGCCTTTTGTGCCCCAAAAGGCTATGTTCACGATGTAGTATATAAAACGTTATTCCGAAGCGTTACCTCCATGCTCTCGGCGAGACCCTACTTCAACATTCTGTTCAGTATCTTCTGCAATTCCTTGCTAAAGTTCTTGCCGGTATAATAAAGCCAGTAATTGTCTCCGCGCGAGGTGTCTACGGCAAAACATGCGATCTCCTTGCTATGGTCAATGAGGTACTCCAGTTCCGTCTTTGAGAACAGGAAGCGGGGATAGCAGAAATAGTCGCGGTCGTCCGTAGTGAATTGCGAATTATTGTCAGCAGAATTGTTGGTGCTGGTGCGCACGAACGGGTCCCAACTCTCTGGCGCACCCTCCTCGGCAGTAGCGGTCTCCATGCACCGGCCTGTGGCCACTATGCGTCCGTTATAGTCCTGTACGGTAATCTTCCGCCCAGAAGGATAGTCCTCCACTCCCTTATACACTCGTACCGGCACAACCAGGCAGAAGGTGGTGTCTGTCAGGTGCTCCACCCATGTCAGTTGCGGTATGGCACGACCCTGTACATGTCCTACAAGGAGTTTCGTGGTCTCGTGGCGCGACTTTGCTGTCTTGCCGTCCGTTTCGTTGTCCTTGTCCAGTTCTATTTCCCAGGTGGTCTGTGTGCCTATCTTGTGCGTGAATCTGCGCATACCGTCGTATGTTACTCGCACCGAGGTCTTCCCTCCGCTCACGTTCATGGAGAAGTAGCCGGCATTATCTGTCTGCGTCTGGTTTATTACACGGTGGTTGGCATCCAGTTCCACCACGTTGGCCTTGACGAGAGGTTCGCCCTCATGCATCACACGCCCCTGTATCTTCTGCACTTGTGCATAGGCCATCATGCCACAGAGGAAAAGTATCAGGAAAAGTGTTATCCTTTGTATCATAGTCGTAGATGTTGGATATTCGTTTCGCAAAAGTAACCAATATGTAAAGAATCATAGGTAGATGTTACCTATAAATAATGTTAATTGCGAACAAAACGAAGCAAAACCTTGCGTATATCGCTCTAAAACCTTACCTTTGAAAAATGAAAATAGCACTATCGTATATGAAAAAACTTTTATTTATTCCTTTATTCCTCCTTGCCGTCACCACATCGGCAAAGCAGGAGAAGATACCCACATACCAGTCCTTCGTGTACTGGGTACAGGGGACGGATACCATTTATGAGGAGAACAACACCCTTCTTCAGGAGTCCGTATCGCCAGATGGAACCGTCATTGTGCGTGTACGCCATGAGGACTGGAAAAATACCGTCACAGACAAGAGCATAGCCCGCATGGCGCCATGGCACGCCATCATATCACGTTGTCGTGGCATACGCGCCATTGTGCATCAGGGCAAATCCAACACAGATGCCATGATGCCCATGAAAAGGGTACCTGGTTTGATGCCAAATGCGTTGAGTATCAACAACCTCTCCCGCGTCTCAGAGCACTATGAGATGCCTTATTCCTGTGAGTACATGATTGAGAACAACGGAAATCAGGAAATTGTCATCAACGACCTCAACCGTGGTCTCGTGTGGTATGTCCCTCCTCACAGCTATCTCCTGCTCAACATGGGCAAACTGCCACAGGCATGCCTCTTGCGTATTGCCAATACCGACCCTCTCCAACCTGCTCTGAAGTATGTAACCATAGGCAACGCCAGCCTCTCCATGAAGTTTACCGTTGCTTACGAAGACGAGGACTGCTGGATATATCTGCTCAACGAGGAAACTACTGCGGAGGAAACCGACAAACTGGACTTCAGAAGACTTCAGGGCGAGACAGATCCATTTCTGCGCACCCGCTACATAAAGCGCGACAAGGACTCCTTCCGCGAGACTCCCATGGTGGAGGCCGAAGTCTTTGCCATCATCAAGGCCGCCAAGGAGGAACGCGAGAGGTCCAGGAGCAAAAACAAGGACTGAATGCCTTCCTGTGTCATTTATGTTATCCAGAAATGATTTCATAACCCATAACCTAATCATCAAAATATGAAGAAACTCTTTTTCCTGACACTCACCGCGGTGCTGTTCTCCATTCATAGCATGGCCGGCAACGGCAATGCCTGTACCCCACAACAGAAACAGAACAAGGCTGTAGCCCTCAGTTCCGACTTCAAGGACGCCACCCTCATTACCCTGCAGGGCGATACCGTGCGCCTTTCCGATTATGTGGGCCGGAACAAGTATGTCCTTGTTGACTTCTGGGCCAGCTGGTGCGGTCCCTGCATGCGCGAAATGCCCAACGTGAAGGCCGCCTATGCCAAATACAAGAGCCGTGGCTTGGAAATAGTTGGCATCAGCCTGGACAAGCAGAAGTCCGCATGGCAGGGAGCCGTGAAGCGCGTAGGCATCACATGGCCTCAGATGACAGACATGTGCGAGACGGGCAGCAAGGCCGCCAGCCTCTACAACGTCCAATACATCCCACACGTCCTCGTCTTCGACCAAAAGGGCAACATCGTTGTCAATAACCTTCATGGCGAGGAGATGCTCCAGAAACTGGAGGAACTCATGCCCTCAAAGAAATGACAAGGAATTGTATTCTTGACTTGACAATGGAGTGTGTTTAGGAATTTATTTGTGTATGTTTGCTAAAAAAGTTAGTTAAACAGGCCGACATATTCAATGAAAAAGCTTATCTTTGCAGTAGAGAATAGAGAATAGAAGAAGTTTATCAACGGAACACATTTATTGATAAAGCAAGAATTGATTTATTGCCGCACTGATTTGATCGGGATACTCATCAGTTAAATTCAGAAACCGAGATCAGCTCTGTCCACCAATGGCGTGCCATCCCATTATGGCAGATGGATTACAGAAGTGAAACAGGCCCTCAAATCCTACCATAAGGAGTTTCATCACATCATCAGTGCGGCCTCCTATACAGCCCCCCAATAATCTTGTGGGGGCTTTTTATTTTAACCCAAATCGGTCATTAGCGTTATGATGATAATCGCTTTGTTTTTGAACAGATGTTTTGTCGCTTTGAGGGCGCAATGGGGTTCCATTGTAACCGAGAAGCGACGAAACAGATGACAAAAAGATAGCGTCATTAGCG
>JAFVTT010000023.1 GCA_017503065.1 Bacteroidaceae bacterium
CACCATGACTAATGTTATGATTAATCTCTCAAACTTCTACTTCAGATTCCTGAAATCAATCTGGTTTCTTTTACCTTAAACAAGTATCAGTTGAGTGGTGTTAACCTAAACAAACTTAACCTAATCTAATATCATGAAAAAACCTAAAACAATTTCTCTTATCTATTATCCTTTTATGCGTTCCTCCCGGAAGGCATTGCAAAGGTACGGCTTTTTAGGATATACGCAATAGCGCCACAGAATAATTGTGCAAAAAACACTTATTTGTTGATTTATGTCAAAGAGTATTGACGGAAATCAAAGGGTTATGGCTGTCTTGTGTTCGCTAATAGACTTCTTTAGCACATAATAGTATATTGGCAGATTTGACCTCATCGCATCCACCCCTCCACGGCATAGACCTTCTCCATGAGTTTACTTTCCTTCCCGTTGGAGTCCTTGAACCACACCTCTATCCTTGCGGCATAGTACTCTCCCCAATCTCCTTCGGATATTTTGAACCGTTTTGAATTTACATGGCAAGTGAAATGATCGGAACCTTCGGTCTTTTGTGTAGTGGCCTTTCTTATACTTTTCTCTGATAAGGGAAGATTTTCTGTCACTTCATAGCATCGCAGGAATATGGTTCCCTCGGGTAGTTGGGGATAGAAGAAGGAATATTCGTAAATGCCTCCTTGGAAGGCGTTGCGTATTTGCAACCAGGTTGTGGAATCGGTACTGTCAACTTCCTTCTCCATGTCTGTACCCTCGTCTTTGGGCGTATGATACATCAAACCTTCCGGAATGGGATGCTCCTCGGCAAATCCTGTCGGTGCAGATTGCAGAGCTAACCCAAGGAAAGCGGTGACAAGAAGCTGGATTACCAGCCCAAAAGCGGCAATGCACAGTTGAACGGCCTTACGTCTGATCAAAAGGAACAGGGCGGCTATGATGAGCAGAAGGAATGCCCACAGGTAAATTGCCAGAAAGAAATCTGTCTTGGCGGGAGAATCGTCCATATTCAACGATATCCCCCTGAAGCAGTAGATGGAAACGATGGGCAGAAGAAACCATACGAGCGACAGGTAGTAACCGGCCTTGTAAAGGAGTTTATATACCTCTTTAATAATTTCGGATAATTGTCCCATGATGTATCGGAAGCAAGTGGTTGGTGGGGGCAGGAAGTGGTGGTGGGGCAGGTGGTGTCTGGGGCGGGTGCAAGGTCTTGTCAGCCTACGGTAACCTTGCGCATGCCATTGTCGGTTTCCTCGATGTGTACGCTGACGGTATTGTCGGGAAGCAGGTCCTCTATCAGTTCCGGCCATTCCATCAGGCAGAGGTGACCGCTATAGGCATAGTCGTCAAAACCGAGGTCCATGACCTCAACAAGGTTCTTGATGCGGTAAAAGTCGAAATGATAGATGGGACCTATGTCGGAACCGTATTCGTTGACGATGGCGAAGGTGGGGCTTGTTACGGCATCCTTCACGCCCAGTTGCTGGCAGAGGGCCTTTATGAATGTTGTCTTGCCTGCCCCCATGCCGCCATAGAAGGCAAATACGCGCCTATGCCCCATCTGTGCCACAAACTCCTGTGCGGCATCGGCAATCTTGTCCAGTGAAGGGATGAGGATTTCAGTCATCTGCTCTGTCGGAGTTTATCAGGGGAGATACGATGGAGAGGATAACATACCACAGGATGATGCCGGCAAAGCAACTTTCCTCCAGCAGGAAGCACGGCAGGCAGCCCAGCAGGAAGAGGTACTTTACCTTGTTGTCCTTCCAGGAAAGGTTCTTGAACTTCAGGGCAAACAGGGGCAACTCTGCCACCAGCAGGAAGCAGAAGAGCATCATGAAGAGGAAGAGGAACATGGCATTGAACTTGCCGCTTACCAGGAAGGCATGCTGCCCTACGATGAGGCTGCCCCAGAACAATGCGTTGGCAGGTGTGGGCAGGCCTATGAACGAGGTGGTTTGTCGGGTGTCGATGTTGAACTTTGCCAGTCTCAGGGCAGAGAATGCCGCCATGATGAAGGCGGTGTAGGGCATGAAGCCACGCAGGGGTTCCATGAACTGGGGGTACTGTACCTCCTGGAACAGGCTGAAGAGCATGGCGCTGGGTGCCACGCCGAAGGTCACCACGTCTGCCAGCGAGTCAAGTTCCTTGCCGATAGGAGAAGAGACTCCCAGAGCGCGGGCCACCATACCGTCGAAGAAGTCGAAGATGGCTCCCAAAAGGATGAATACTATAGCCCAGAAGTAATTGACGGGAATGGGGTTCTGGAATGCCGCACCCACGGCGATGCAGCCGCAAATCAGGTTGCAGCAGGTGATGATGTTGGGGATGTGTTTCTTCATGACAATCTGGCGATAATGGTTTCGTTGCCCGTGGTGCGCTGGCCGAGTTCCACGTTCACTTTGGTGCCTACGGGAAGATAGATGTCCACACGGCTGCCGAACTTGATGAAGCCCATGTGCTCGTCTATCTCGCATGTCTCGCCCTCCTGCAGATAGGTGACGATGCGTCTGGCCATGGCTCCGGCAACCTGTCTGACCAGGATGTCCTGACCGGTGGATGCGGTGATTACCACGGTGCTGCGCTCGTTCTCGGTACTGGCCTTGGGAAGCCATGCGGCCTTGAAGCGGCCGTCGTGGTGGCGCACCAGTTTCACCTTGCCGTCGCAGGGAACCCAGTTGGCATGTACGTTGAACAGGCTCATGAAAATGCTTACCATCAACCGGCGGTCATGGAAGTATTCGTTCTCCTCCACCTCTTCGATGACCACAACCTTTCCGTCGGCGGGAGCGATAATCAGCCCGTCGGTGTCATCGTCTTCATAGTGCCTGATGGGGCAACGGAAGAAGTTGACAACGATAAGGTAGATTATGCCGGTTATGCCCAAGAATATGTAACTTGCCATCGGGCAGTTGGAGCCTGCCCAATAATAGACCAAGGCATTCAGTGCGGCAAACGCGATGAAGCCCAATATCAGTGTGGCGGTTCCTTCCCGGTGCAGTCGGATTTTCTTAAGTTTGCGGAGTCTTTTGCCCATTATTCAATAATTTTTACGTACAAAGATACAAATTTATGTGAATAAACGGTAGCGTAGCCCTGTTTTTTTACTAATTAGACCTAAAAAACACGAAGTCTCCTGCATTAGCAAACTAAAATGCTATATCTTTATGCCGTAAATCAGAATTTAGACTAATGGAAGATTTCGTACATCTTCATGTACATACCCAATACTCTTTGCTGGACGGACAGGCCAGCATACCGCGTCTTGTGGACAAGGCCATCTCCGACGGAATGCGCGGAATGGCCATCACGGACCACGGCAACATGTTCGGCATAAAGGACTTTTTCGACTATTGCGCCAAGGTGAACGGAAAACGCAAGAAGGAAGGCCTGGAACCGTTCAAGCCCATTTTCGGATGCGAGATGTATGTGGCACGCCGTGGCGACAAGTCCCTGCGCGAAATCAAGCAGGACCAGAGCGGTTGGCATCTGGTGGTTCTGGCAAAGAACGAGACGGGTTACCATAATCTTGTGAAACTCGTCAGCCGAGCGTGGGTGGACGGTTATTATATGCGTCCACGCACTGACCATGCCGACCTTGAAAAGTTCCACGAAGGGCTTATCATTGCCTCTGCCTGTCTGGGCGGTGAGATTCCCAAGAAGATAATGTCGGGCGACATAGCCGCCGCAGAGGAGGCCATACAGTGGTTCAAGGCCATTTGGGGCGACGACTACTACCTGGAGGTTCAGCGCCATCAGGTCCGCGACCCTCGCCAAAGGGCAAACCGAGAGGTCTTCGAATTGCAGCAGAAGGTGAACAAGGTTATCTTGGACTTGGCAAAGAAACACGACGTTAAGGTAATAGCCACCAACGACGTGCATTTCGTTGATGAGGACAATGCCGAGGCCCATGACCACCTGCTTTGCCTCTCCACCAACAAGGACCTGAACGACCCCACACGTATGCTTTATACCAAGCAGGAGTGGTTCAAGACACGCGAGGAGATGAACGAGGTGTTTGCCGACCTGCCCGAGGTGCTTGCCAACACGGCAGAGATTCTGGATAAGGTGGAAACCTACAATCTGGACTCCAACCCCATCATGCCCTTCTTTCCCATTCCCGAAGACTTCGGCACAGAGGAACAATGGCGCGAGCGCTTCACCACAGAGGACCTTTTCAGGGAGTTCACCTCCGACGAGAACGGAGAGAATCCCATGCCTCGCGAGGAGGGCGAGAAGAAGATTGCCAAACTGGGCGGACTGGACAAACTGTACCGCATAAAGTTCGAGGCCGACTATCTTGGTTTCCTTGCATACCAAGGTGCAAGGAAACTCTACGGAGAGAATCTTTCCAAGGAAGTGGACGACCGCATACGCTTTGAGTTGCACATAATGAAGACCATGGGTTTCCCCGGTTACTTCCTTATCGTGCAGGATTTCATCAACTCCGCACGCAACGAACTTGGCGTATGGGTGGGTCCCGGCCGTGGTTCAGCTGCCGGCAGTGTGGTGGCATATTGTCTGGGCATCACCCGTCTGGACCCCATGAAGTACGACCTTCTGTTCGAGCGTTTCCTGAACCCTGACCGTATATCTCTTCCTGATATAGATACCGACTTCGACGACGATGGGCGCGGACGTGTACTCCAATGGGTAATGGACAAGTACGGCAAGGAGAACTGCGCCCACATCATCACATACTCCACCATGGCCACGAAGAACAGCCTGAAGGATGTGGCACGAATAGAGAAACTGCCTCTGGACAAGGCAAATGCTCTTTGCAAGGCCATCCCCGACAGACTCAGTCTGGACGGCAAGGACCTGAAGATGAACCTTACCAATGCCATCAAGTGTACCGTGGAGTTGCAACAGGCAGAGGCCAGTTCCGACCCAGTACTTGCAAACACCATCAAATACGCCCGCATGCTGGAGGGCAATATCCGAGGTACGGGCATACACGCCTGCGGTTTCATCATCTGCCGCGACCCGATATCGGAGCACGTTCCAGTCAGCACGGCCGATGACCCGGATTTTCCTGGGCAGAAGACAGCCGTCACACAGTACGACGGTCATGTCATAGAGTCCACCGGCCTTATCAAGATGGACTTCCTCGGCCTGAAGACCCTGTCCGAGATGAAGGAGGCCTGCCGCGTGATAAAGGAAGCCCACGGCATAGACATCGACCCGGACACGCTTCCCATAGACGATGAACTGACATACAAACTCTACCAGGAAGGCCGCACCGTCGGTACCTTCCAGTTCGAGTCTGCTGGCATGCAGAAGTACCTCAAGGAACTCCGCCCCACGGTGTTCGAGGACCTCATTGCCATGAACGCCCTGTATCGTCCGGGTCCTATGGACTATATCCCGTCCTTCATTGCCAGAAAGAACGGACAGGAGGAAATCAAGTACGACATCCCCATCATGGAGAAGTACTTGAAGGACACCTACGGCATTACCGTGTATCAGGAGCAGGTCATGCTGCTGAGCCGTCTGCTGGCCGACTTCACCCGAGGCGAGAGCGATGCCCTGCGTAAGGCCATGGGTAAGAAGAAGAAGGACATTGTAGACGCCATGAAGCCCAAGTTCATCGAGGGTGGCGTGCGCAACGGCCACGACCCCAAGGTACTGGAAAAGATATGGGGCGACTGGGAGAAGTTCGCCTCCTATGCCTTCAACAAGTCGCATGCCGCCTGCTACTCCTGGGTGGCATACCAGACGGCCTACCTGAAGGCGCACTACCCAGCCGAATTCATGGCGGCACTGCTTACCCGACGAAAGGACGACATCAAGGAAATAACAAAACTTCTGGACGAATGCCGTGCGCTGAAGATAGAGGTGCTGGGACCCGACGTGAACGAGTCGCATGCCAACTTCGGTGTGAACAGTAAATCGCAGATACGTTTCGGTCTGATGGCTATTAAGGGTCTTGGCGAATCGGCGGCGGAAGCCATCGTGAAGGAAAGGGAGAATAACGGCCCGTACAAGGACCTCTTCGACTTCGTCCAGCGCGTGCCCATGTCGTCCGTTAAGCGAAGTGGCATGGAATGCCTTGCCCTCAGCGGAGCGTTTGACGCCTTCAAGGAGCAGATCAGGCGTGAGCAGTTTTTCGGTCTGAATGCCAAGGGAGAATTGTTCCTGGACACGCTTACGCGTTATGGTAACAGCTACCAGCAGAGCATGATGGAAGCCCAGTTCTCGCTCTTCGGAACAGACATGGTGGAGGTAAGTACCCCTCCTATTCCTCATGCCGAGTCATGGAGCATGTTGGAACGTCTGAATAAGGAGCGTGACCTTGTAGGCATATACCTTTCGGGACATCCTTTGGACGAATATGCAGTGATTATACGCGATATCTGCACCATGCATGCCACCGATTTGGAGGACCCTTCTGAGTTCGTCGATTGCGACTTTTCGCTTGGCGGTATCGTCACCAATGTGAAGACCGGCATCAGCAAGCGCGGATCGGGCTATGGCATAGTTACCATCGAGGATTATAGCGGACAGGGCGAAATCGCATTGTTCGGTCAGGACTGGCCCAAATGGAGCGGTTACATGATGGTGGGCAGTACCCTGTATATTACCGGACAAGTGCAGCCAGGCCGATACGATGCCACACGTGTTCAGTTGAGCATAGGTGACATACAGTACCTTGGCGATGTCAAGGACAACCTTATACAGAAGATTACCATTCACCTACAGATAGAGACGCTGACCGAAGAACTGGTGATGCTGCTGGGTGACACGCTTAAAAAAGAGACAGGCAATGTGGCGGTGGAGGTTGTTTTCCACAGTGCTGACGGTACGACCCTTACCATGAAACCAACTGATTTGAAGGTCAAGGTGTCTCGTCATCTTATGGACTTTCTGCAGACAAACGATGGCATAGAATACACAGTAAACGATTGAATTATTATAATAAGTATAACGCTAAAACATTGTTATTATGGCACAAGTTATCAACAGCGCTAATTTCGAGGAACTGATTGCAACAGGCAAACCCGTAGTATTGGACTTTTGGGCAACATGGTGTGGCCCTTGCAAGCGTGTCGCTCCTCTGGTAGAGCAACTCGCTGACGAGTATGCCGGACAGGCTATCATAGGCAAGTGCGACATTGAGGAGGACGAGGAGCTCCCAATGCGCTTCGGCGTACGCAACATCCCCACCATCCTGTTCATCAAGAATGGTGAGGTAGTGGACAAGCAGGTAGGCGCATGCACCAAGGCTGTGCTTGAGGAGAAACTCAAGGCTATCCTGTAATGTCGCAGAAAGTAGGATTATCAATAAACACATACAAACGATGAGCGAATTCAACGAAGAACTCCTGTTTGCCGAGGAGGACCGCCAGACCGTGGCCTTCATCCAGGGCTATCTGCCACAGGAGATAAAGGAGAAGTTCACAGAAGACGACCTCTACTATTTCCTGGATGCCTTTGCAGAATACTGCGAGACATCCGGCCTTATGGACAATGAGGACGAGGAGGCAGAGATAGACATCGAAGAGGCTGCCGCCTTTATGGTGAAGCAGGCCAAGAAGGAGAAGATAGGTTCCTTCGATGCCGAGGATGTCCGTTGGATAGTAGACGGCCAGTTGGAGTTCTGGGAAACACAGGAATGACCGACGAGCAGTACATGAAGCAGGCCCTTCAGGAAGCGCATAAGGCGCTTTCCGAAGGTGAAGTGCCCATTGGGGCCGTCATAGTGTGCCGTGGGCAGATTATTGCCCGTGGGCACAACCTCACCGAGCGCCTGCACGATGTCACTGCCCATGCCGAAATGCAGGCCATCACCGCCGCAACGGAACGCCTTGGGGGCAAGTACCTGACGGACTGCACCCTGTATGTCACCGTGGAACCGTGCATAATGTGTGCCGGTGCTCTAGGGTGGAGCCAGATACCTCGTGTGGTATATGGGGCAGGCGATGACAAGCGCGGTTTCCGACGCTTTGCGCCTCAGGCCCTGCATCCCCGGTGCGAGGTGGTGGCAGGTGTGCTGGAGGAGGAGTGTGCCATGCTGATGAAGTCCTTTTTCCAAAAGAAACGGTAATATCCATGGCGCAGCACAACGACTTCGGCGTACAGGGCGAGGACATAGCCATAGACTATCTCCGCAGGAAGGGCTACGTAATTCTGGACAGGAACTGGCGTAGCGGTCACAAGGAGATAGACATCGTGGCACGCAAGGACGATACCGTGGTGTTTGTGGAGGTGAAGGCCCGTGCCAATGCCTTCTACGGCAACCCCGAGGATGCCGTCACTCGCAGGAAGATGCACTTGCTGGTGCTTGCCGCGGATGCATATCTGCGCTACAACGCCATCGACCTGGAGGTCCGCTTCGACGTGATTACCATCACCGGCACAACCGGGAAGCCATACATAAGACACTATGAACGTGCATTCAGACCCGGCATTGGAATATAGGAACCTGGACGAGGTCAGTTCCACCAACGACTTCCTCCGCGCCTATGCCCCCTCTGCCGACATCACCGTGGTGTCGGCGTCGTTCCAAACGAAAGGGCGCGGACAGATGGGCAACACGTGGGTGAGCAACCCAGGAGAGAATGCCCTGTTTAGCGTGCTTGTGTGCCCCGAGAACCTGAAGGCCACGGACGGTTTCATTCTCAGTCAGGCCATGGCCTTGAGCATCAAGGAGGAACTGGACCTATACCTTGAAGGAGTATGCATCAAGTGGCCCAACGACATATACGTGAACGGAGAGAAAATCTGCGGTACGCTCATAGAGAACTCCCTCATGGGCAAGAACGTGGGCCGTTCCGTCATAGGCAGCGGGATAAACGTTAACCAGACGGTATTTCCCGAAGGACTTGCGGTACCGCCTACCTCCCTGTGCCTGCATACGGGCAAGGACATGCCACCTTCCGACCTGATACGTGCCGTAGTGCTTCGCTTCGCTGACTACTACAAGGAGATACAGCAGGGATGCTATGACCGTATTAGGGAACTTTATCACCGTGCCATGTATCTGAGGGGAGTGCAGTGTCGTTTTCTGGACGAGGGCGGAATGTTCATGGGTACCATATCCCATGTGGAGGCGGACGGCCACATCATCATCGTAGACACCGAGGGCAGGGCAAGGCGCTATGCCTTCAAGCAGGTGAAGTTAGTACGTACTATATAAAATAAGGAAACAACCAAATATCTACAACTATGAAATTCAACCGTATCTTATTGAAACTCTCCGGCGAAAGCCTGGCAGGAGAGCAGAAACAGGGCATCAACACCGAGCGTCTCAACGACTATGCCCGCCAGATCAAGGAAATAGCCGAGATGGGAGTGCAGATAGGCATCGTCATCGGTGGAGGCAACATCTTCCGTGGCCTTACCGGTGCAGGCAAGGGTTTTGACCGCGTGAAGGGCGACCAGATGGGCATGTGCGCTACGGTTATCAACTCTTTGGCACTGAGCAGTGCCCTTGGTGCAATCGGGCAGAAGAACCGTGTCCTTACCGCTATCCGCATGGAGCCTATCGGCGAGTTCTACACCAAGTGGAAGGCCATCGAGGCCATGGAACGCGGCGAGGTTGTCATCATGAGTGCCGGCACAGGTTCTCCCTATTTCACCACCGACACGGGTTCTTCCCTGCGTGGCATAGAGATAGAGGCCGACGTGATGCTGAAGGGAACCCGTGTGGACGGCATCTACACCGCCGACCCCGAGAAGGACCCCACCGCCACCAAGTTCCAGGACATCACCTATCAGGATGTCATTGCCAAGGGCCTGAAGGTAATGGACATCACCGCCACAGCCATGTGCATGCAGAACGACCTCCCCATCTACGTGTTCAACATGGACATCGTGGGCAACCTCAAGAAGGTCATCTCCGGCGAGGACATCGGCACTCTTGTGCATAACTAGGCAACACGCATTTAACCTTCCTATAAACAACGCCGTCTGCCCATGGAGGAGATGGCGTTGCGTCATGATGCCCCTACTTTTGTTGTCGTATCAACAAAGTTCTGTTGATACGACAACACTGCCTTGTTGATAGTGCAACAAAACTTCATCATCACAGATTCAATACGTCATCCTCACCTGCACGGAGATGTCCTGACGGGTGGGGGAGAGTATCTCTTGCAGGCCCGAGGAGATGCTGCTACGGTCAAGCATGTGCGTCAGTGCATACTTGGCCTCTATCATCCAGTGGGAGCGGGGGAAGGTGTAGCGGATGGTGGTGGCAAACCTGAGGCCGTGGCCGTAGTAGGAGGTGGAGGAGGTGCTGTTCCACAGGGAGGGCTCGTAGATGTAGATGCGTGTCAGGTAGTCGGGGGCATGGAAGTATCCTGCCATCAAACCGAGACGTAGGGCATCCTCCTTCAGCATCCTGCCCTGTACGAGTTGGCTGAACCCGAAACCGGGTTCATTTGTAGGTGCCATGTGCACGAGGGCGGTGCTTTGCAGTTTCCATTTCCCCGAGGGGAGGCAGGTCCATTGTGCCTTCACACGGTGGCGGGGCAGTATGAGGTCGTTGGCCGCCTTGCGCTTCATCTGGTAGCGCAGGGACAGGGTGTGCTTTCCCGAAACCTCGAACTTTCCTTCCAACATCAGTTCCTGACCGTTGCTGGACCTTGTCATGCCGTATCTGGGCCAGTAGTCGGCGAAGAAGTCGGCATAGGCGATGAGGCTGAACCTGTCCCATGGTCTGGCCTCTATGCGGAGCATTGCCCCTGTCTCGTTCTGCACCCTGGAATTCTCGCAGATGGCGGCTGCCTGAAAGGAGTAGAACCTATGGTCGTAGTACCGCCCCAATACCCCTATCTTCAGGTTCCTGTTCGCAAGCCATTGCACACGCCCCAGTGTGGCCATGCCTCCGTGCACGGTGCTGTATGCCACCTCTGCCGATGCCGTCCAGCGGTAATAACTGTAACCGCCATGCAGGCCTATGACTCCGAAGTTCTGCCCCTGAGGATACCACCGGCGGTATTTGTCGTTGCCTGGAGCGAGGGGACGGTCGAAGTGCTGCCAGTATCCTGTCGCACCGATGCTGAAGTGCCCGATGTCTGCCTGGAGGTGTGCTCCCACCAGGGCGGAGCGGGTGTTGTTCTTCTTTGCAATCTCCGTTTCCGTACGGTGATAACCGTTCTCCACGATGGTCTTGGCGTTACCCTCTGCGTCCAGTGTGGCGTCTAAGGCGCGATACGAGGCAAACAGCGTTCCGCTCATGCTGAACTTAGGGCGCCTGCTCCAGTCTTCCTGCCTGCCCAAGGTTATGGCAATGCCGCGCAGGAAACCGCTTTCGGACATGCCGGTCATTGGACGCACGCCCTGACTGGTATTGCTCATCATATTGCTCTTGCCGGTGGATGTTCCGCGGCTGACAACCAGTCCCTCGCCCCAACCGGCACGGTAGTCGCCGATGACGGCGGAGTGGACAATGCCCTTGTTGCGTATCATGGCATAGCCTCCGAAACTGTCGTAAAACCCTTCGCCCGGGTCCTTCTTGGCATGTGCGCCGATGTTCACATGGTCGCTCTCCAGCGAGTACCTGACGCGGCTGTACAGAGGGTTGCCCCTGTACTTCCCCGTCTGGTAGCCTTTCCTGTAATATAAAGGTATGTCCATGCGGCTGTCCAAGGTGTTCTGCATATTGCGGAACCAACCGTCCTTCCTTTTCTGGCGCCTTTCCGTGTGCCCCACGGTGAAGAACAACGGCAGCACCTGGCGTGTCTGGTAGTCAATGGCAGGAATCAGTGCCAGTTCGCCCAAGGACTTCATGGGACCGTCCAGATGGACGTAGGCCTGTATGGCCTCTATCTGTGCTGGGGTGAGGAAGGGCAGCAGTGCCATCTCCCCGGGAGTGGCGGTGTTTATATCCATGGGGTGGGAGTGCAGCCATTCCAACTGCTCGAGATACTGTTGCCATGCCTCCTCGCCCATGCTCTCCTCGTCGTAGGTCAGCGACTGAACGAAATCGTCCCACGACATATTTGTGTATGTCGCAGGACGATTGTCTTCTGACGTGTTTGTGCCCGGAACGGGACTCGAACCCGTACGACCGCAATGGTCAAGGGATTTTAAGTCCCTCGTGTCTACCAATTCCACCATCTGGGCGCAACTCGTGTCTGCATGGGAGGCAGAATGCCCCTCTGCGGATGCAAAGATATGAAGAAATACCGAAACACAGAGTATGTTTAACGAAAAATGTTTCACATCCTTATGTGTTTTATTTGTTATGCGCTTCTTCCAGTGCCTTCCTGTAGCAGTCGCGGCATAGAGGTTCGTACTCGGTCTTCTCGCCGAGCAGCACCTGTTTGTCTACGTTGACAAGGCGGTGGCTTACGTATGCCAGTGCACCGCAACGTACACATATGGCGTGCACCTTGCTCACCTCGTCGGCGATGGCCAGCAGGCGCGGCATGGGACCGAAGGGTTCGCCCTTGAAGTCGAGGTCGAGACCTGCCACGATGACCCTGATGCCCTGGTAGGCAAGTTGGTTGCATACCTCCACTATGTGCTCGTCGAAGAATTGTGCCTCGTCTATGCCGATGACATCGTTGCCCTGTGCCATGAGCAGGATGCTGGCGCTGGAGTCTATGGGAGTGCTGGGGATGCTGTTGCCTTCGTGGCTCACCACATCCTCGTCGCTGTATCTGGTGTCCATGGCAGGCTTGAATATCTCCACCTTCTGCCTTGCGAACATGGCACGCTTCATGCGGCGGATAAGTTCTTCCGTCTTGCCAGAGAACATGGATCCGCATATCACCTCTATGCGTCCCCGGCGCATCATCTCGCCGTTGCTGTTGGTTACATCTTTCATGTGGGCAAAGGTACAAATTATATTAAAGGTACGGCACGGATACACGGCAAATGCTTAATAAATATTAGCGAAAGGCAATTTTAGTCCTCGGCGGACACGGGAATTAAAATAATATGCTTAAATTTGTACACACAAAGAAATACTAATCCCGACATTGATGGGAACATTATATTTGGTGCCGACACCGGTCGGCAATCTGGAGGACATCACGGCCCGTGCATTGAGGATTCTGCGCGAGTGCGACCTGATATTGGCTGAGGATACCCGTACCAGCGGTAACCTGTTGCGTCATTTCGACATTCACAAACCCATGGTGTCCTACCATAAGTTCAACGAGCATCAGACGGTCACCCGTGTGGTGGAGCGCCTTATGGGCGGAGAGACTATTGCCGTGGTCAGCGATGCCGGTACACCGGGAATCAGTGACCCAGGTTTCCTCGTTGCACGCGAAGCCGTGAAGGCCGGGGTGGAGGTGATAACGTTGCCCGGAGCCACGGCATTTGTTCCTGCTTTGGTGAGCAGCGGTCTGCCCTGCGACAGGTTTTGTTTCGAGGGTTTCCTGCCACAGAAGAAAGGACGGCAGACACGTATAGAGGCGTTGAAGAACGAATCCCGCACCATGATTTTCTATGAAAGCCCCCACAGGGTGGTTAAGGCCCTGCAACAGTTTGCCGAGGCCTTTGGCGAGGAACGCCAGTGCAGTGCCTGCAGGGAGATAAGCAAGTTGCACGAAGAAAGCGTGCGGGGCACACTGGCCGAGGTGCTTGCCCACTTTATGGAAAACGAGCCTCGTGGCGAGTTCGTCATTGTCGTTGCCGGCAGGGATGAGGCCGATGTGCAGGAGGATAAACTTCAGGCTGAGCAAGGCTCGGAGTCGGGAAAGGAGAAACATTTCAGTAAATACAGAAACAAGCAATTATAGGAATCAGAATCAGATTATGAAAAAGATTGTTATCATTGTGGCAGGTATCATCATGATGACTTCCTGCCAAAACCAGAACGCGAGTAATACACGCATGCAACAGCAGATAGATTCTCTGCAGACAATAGTTGATGGTAAGGATGCGGAACTGAATGACATTATAGCAACAATGACTGAGGTTCAGACAGGCATACGCCGCATAGCCGAGGCAGAGGGACGTGTCACTGTGGCCGACGGTAGCCAGGAGAGCGCTTCCAACCGTGAGATTATCCGCGACAACCTGGAATATATATGCGAGGCCATGCAACAGAACCGTGACCTTGTTGCCCAGTTGAGGGAGAAACTCAATGCCAGCCGTTTCAAGGGTGATAAGTTGAAGAACCTGGTGGACGGTTTGCAGACTCAGGTAGAGGCACAGAACCAGCGCATACAGGAACTGCAGGCTACTTTGGCAGAGAAGGATTCCACTATTCTTGTACAGATCGGACGTATTGATTCCTTGTCTCAGAGCGTGGCTTCGCTTACAGAGGTAAGTAAGGAACAGTCTGGTACATTGGCGCGTCAGGAAAAGCAAATCAATAATGCCTGGTTCGTTTATGGAACAAAGGCCGAACTCAAGGAACAGGGTATCCTGAAGGGTGGTGAGGTCCTGAAGGACAATGACTTCAATAAGGACTACTTCACAGAGATAGACATCCGCCACGTCAAGGACATAAAGACCTATAGCAAGTCCGCACGCCTGCTTACCACACATCCCGACGGCAGTTACGTCCTCGCCAAGGACGGCAACGGATACTACGAACTGCACATCTCCAACCCCAGCCGTTTCTGGAGCGTAAGCAAGTACCTTGTGATGCTTGTCAAGTAAAAATATAGATGAAGACAACAAGAAGCAAATACTACAACGCCTCACGCTCAAGTCTTCCTTTCGAGGACGGCATGGGCAAGGTGGCGCATAGCGACTTCGTTGGCGAACAGGAGGAAACCGCCGTGCTGGTGGGTATCATCACTCCGCAGCAGAACGAGCGCAAGACAACGGAATACTTGGACGAGTTGCAGTTCTTGGCCGAGACGGCCGGGGCACGCACTGTGAAGCGCTTCACCCAGCGCCTGAATGGACCGTCCAGCGTTACATATCTGGGTATAGGAAAGTTGCAGGAGATACGCGCATGGATAGAGGCGGAGGAAGATGCCGAACGATATGTGTCCATGGTAATCTTCGATGATGAACTTTCCGCCAAGCAACTGCGTAACATCGAGAAGGAACTGAAGGTGAAGGTGCTGGACAGGACATCGCTGATTCTGGACATCTTTGCCATGCGTGCCCAGACGGCCAATGCCAAGACCCAAGTGGAGTTGGCACAGTACCGCTACATGCTCCCCCGTCTGCAACGCCTGTGGACCCATCTGGAACGTCAGGGTGGTGGTTCCGGCAGCGGTGGTGGTAAGGGCTCGGTGGGCTTGCGTGGTCCCGGTGAGACACAGTTGGAAATGGACCGCCGTATCATCCTGAACCGCATGTCCCTGCTCAAGCAGCGTCTGGCCGAGATAGACAGGCAGAAGACCACGCAGCGTAGCAATCGCGGACGCATGATCCGTGTTGCCCTTGTGGGATACACCAACGTGGGCAAGTCCACGCTGATGAACCTTCTGTCCAAGAGCGAGGTGTTTGCAGAGAACAAACTGTTCGCCACCTTGGATACCACCGTGCGCAAGGTCATTGTGGACAACCTCCCGTTCCTCCTGTCCGACACTGTGGGATTCATACGCAAGTTGCCGCACGACCTTGTGGATTCCTTCAAGAGCACTTTGGACGAGGTGCGCGAAGCCGACCTGCTTCTGCATGTCGTGGACATCTCGCATCCCGAGTTCGAGGACCAGATAAAGGTAGTGGAAAAGACCTTGGCCGACCTTGGTTGTGCAGAGAAACCCTCGATGATAATCTTCAACAAGGTGGATGCCTACCGCTGGGTGGAGAAGGATGAGGACGACCTCACCCCGGCCACACGCGAGAATGTCTCCTTGGACGATCTGATAAAGACTTGGATGACGCGCCTGTCCGGTGAGTGCCTGTTCATTTCTGCTATAGAGAAGACCGGTTACGACACGTTGCGTCAGGTACTCTACAACAAGGTGCGCGAACTGCATGTCCAGAAGTATCCCTATAACGATTTCCTGTTTGAACACTACGAGGAATAGTACATAGATATGCCAAAGACCAAGAAACATACACTGCCGCCTGAGGAACAGCAGACAGGGACATACGTCAGGAAGGATCATTCTTTCCTGGACGAGAAGATTACGTTTGACCGTTTTGTCCGTGGCTTGCTGCTGGTCATGGGAGTTGTGGGCCTGTATTACCTGCTCGATGCCCTCAGCGGTGTCCTGTTGCCGTTTTTCGTGGCATGGCTGCTGGCCTATATGATGTATCCGCTGATTATATTCCTGGAGCAGAAGTGCCGCATACGCTACCGTCTGCTGAGTATAATGGTGGCCATTGTCGTGGTCTTCGGGGTACTTGCTGCTTTGATAGTGTTTACCGTACCGCCCGCGGTGCAACAGATGGTACGGCTTTCGGACGACCTGCTGCATTATGCCTCCACATATCTGTCGGGTACAGACATTCCGGAGCAGATAGAGTTCTTCCTGCGTCAGAACTTTGACCGCAATACCATAGTGCAGTTCTTCCGCCAGGACGAGGTTGTGGATGCCATTCATGCAGCGGCAACGCAGGCTTGGGAATTCCTTTCGGGAACCATGAGCATTGTGTGGTTCTTCGTGGATGTGATGATGGTGCTTCTGTATCTGCTCTTTTTCCTTCTTGACTATGAGAAAGTGAACAAGAACTGGCTTATGGTTGTCCCCAAGGCGCATCGTGCCGTGGCGAACCACATAGCCTCCGATATCAAGCGCGAGATGAACGCATATTTCCGCGGGCAGGCCCTTGTGGCATTTCTTGTAGGTGTGCTGTTCAGCATAGGTTTCCTCATCACAGACTTCCCCATGGCCATAGGTCTCGGGCTGTTCATCGGCCTGCTCAACATGGTGCCGTATGCACAGACCTTAGGTTTCATACCTGCCATAATATTGGCTCTCTTGAAGTCCAATGACACGGGCCAGAGTTTTTGGCTTATATTACTCATGGCCATAGTGGTCTTCTGCGTAGTGCAGGCCATACAGGACCTTTTCCTCGTTCCCAAGATAATGGGCAAGGCGATGGGCCTGAAACCTGCCATCATACTGCTGGCCCTTTCGGTGTGGGGCTCGTTGTTGGGTATAATAGGCTTTATCATAGCATTGCCGATGACCACGCTCGGGTGGGCCTATTACCAGCGCTTTGTGCTGAAGGAACCGGTGGAAGAAACGAAATAGTATGACTATGAGACGCTGTCTGCGATGTTTGCTGCCCATACTGCTGTTGCTTATGCCGCTGGCGTCAGAAGGACAGGTATTCACCTCAGTGGAGGTGCCTGACAGCATCTGGGACAAGATGCAGGGACGTTCATATCCTCGGGGATGTGGCGTGCCGAGAGCAGAGTTGCGATTCCTGCAACTGTCGCATTACGACTTTGACGGGAACAGGCATGTGGGCCAGATGGTTTGTAACCGCCTCATCGCAGACGACCTGGTGTTCATATTCAGGAGACTCTATGAAGCCCGCTATCCGATAGCACGAATGCGACTCATTGACGAGTACAAGGCCGATGACCTTCGCTCCATGGCCGACAACAATACATCCTGCTTCTGCTATCGCCCGGTGGCTGGCGGCAAGCAGTTGTCCAAGCATAGCCGCGGCATGGCAGTGGACATAAATCCGCTATACAACCCTTGCCTCTATGTGCGTAGCGGACAGATACTTCCGCCAGAGGGCGAGGTCTATGCCCACAATCGTGACAAACGCAAGGACATTCCCGGAAAGATAGATACTGCCGACCTGTGCTATCGCCTCTTTACTTCCAGAGGTTTCCGATGGGGTGGCAGTTGGCGAAGTCTGAAGGACTACCAGCACTTTGAGAAGTGACAGGAAAACGGAAAGGTGAAATCTGCGAGTAAGCGAGAGCAATCAAACTCGTTTGAATTGCCGAGCGGGAGCAGGTTCAAGACGACGAACCAAAGGTCGACGTAAGTCAAGTCGGATTAAAACGGAAAACTATCGCCAACTTTCTCCCCCGGTGGAGTCCCGAAGGGGAGGGGGTATGATGTAAACTGGAAACCGCAAACCGCAAACCGCAAACAGTATATATATAATAAGGTATAGACGCATATAAACATATAAACCTAAATCCAAATATCACAACTATGGCACAAGCACCAGAGTTCAAGTACGCTCCTATGTTCCAGTTGGGCAAGGACGAGACCGAGTATTATCTGCTGACCAAGGAGGGTGTCTCCGTCAGCGAGTTCGAGGGCCACAAGATTCTGAAGGTCACACCCGAGGCATTGACCCGCATGTCCAATCAGGCTTTCCGCGACGTGAGTTTCATGCTGCGCCGTTCGCACAACGAACAGGTGGCAAAGATTCTGCGCGACCCTGAGGCCAGCGAGAACGACAAGTACGTGGCATTGACCTTCCTCCGCAACGCCGAGGTTTCATGCAAGGGACTGTTGCCTCTTTGTCAGGACACGGGTACTGCCATCATTCATGGCGAGAAGGGCCAGCAGGTTTGGACAGGCTTCTGTGATGAAGAGGCCCTCTCACTGGGTGTCTACAAGACCTACACCGAGTGCAACCTGCGCTACAGTCAGAATGCTCCTCTGGACATGTACAACGAGGTTAATACCAAGTGCAACCTGCCTGCGCAGATTGACATCGAGGCTACCGAGGGTATGGAATACCACTTCCTCTGCGTAACCAAGGGTGGCGGTTCTGCCAACAAGACCTACCTCTATCAGGAGACAAAGGCCCGCATACAGAATCCCGGCACGCTCATCCCCTTCCTTGTGGAGAAGATGAAGAGCCTGGGCACTGCCGCTTGTCCTCCCTACCACATTGCCATCGTTATCGGCGGTACCAGTGCAGAGAAGAACCTGCTCACCGTGAAACTGGCCTCCACACACTACTATGACTCACTGCCCACCACCGGCGATGAGACAGGACGTGCCTTCCGCGATGTCGAGTTGGAGAAGCAGTTGCTTCAGGAATGCTACAAGATAGGCCTTGGTGCACAGTTCGGTGGCAAGTATATGGCTCACGACGTGCGCGTGGTTCGTCTGCCCCGTCATGGTGCTAGCTGTCCCATTGGTTTGGGCGTAAGCTGCTCTGCCGACCGCAACATCAAGTGCAAGATCAACGAGCAGGGTATCTGGATTGAGAAGATGGACGACAAGCCATACGAACTCATCCCCGAGGAACTGCGCAATGCAGGCGAGGGCGACGTGGTGAAGATTGACCTGAACCAGCCCATGGCCGACGTTTGCAAGATACTGACCAACTATCCCATCGGCACACGCCTCAGCCTGAATGGTACCATCATCGTGGGCCGCGACATCGCCCATGCCAAGCTGAAGGCCCGTCTGGATGCCGGCGAGGGTATGCCCCAGTACATGAAGGACCACCCCGTTTACTATGCTGGTCCTGCCAAGACTCCTGCCGGAATGGCATGCGGTTCCATGGGTCCCACCACAGCCGGACGTATGGACCCCTACGTGTATGAGTTCCAGGACAACGGAGGTTCCATGATTATGTTGGCCAAGGGTAATCGTAGCGAGGACGTGACCCGTGCCTGCAAGGATCACGGTGGTTTCTATCTCGGCTCCATTGGCGGTCCTGCCGCCATCCTGGCACAGAACAACATCAAGTCCATCGAGTGCGTAGAGTATCCCGAACTGGGCATGGAGGCCATCTGGAAGATAGAGGTTGAGGACTTCCCTGCCTTTATCCTGGTGGACGACAAGGGCAACGACTTCTTCAAGCAGTTGAAGCCTTGCGCCGGTTGCACAATCCTGTAACTGAACTTAGGTAAAGTCATTCTCTGCTTTGCATTCTCCCGCAATGGATGCCATGGATTTGGAAGGAACATTGCGAGTGGATGTAAAGTAGAGTCTGGCATTAATCATTACGTAAAAGTAACAACACTATATGACAAGAGCCAGAGAACTTGTAATGGCAGCATTTGGTCTGTTGCCTGTTGCCGTAAATGCGCATGCTCCGTCACCTGTTGCAGACGGCAACGATACCGCACGTCGTCCTAACATCATCTTCATCATGTGCGATGATATGGGTTATGCCGATCTCGGATGCTACGGGCAACGTCGTATTGAGACACCTAATCTGGACCGTATGGCCCAGGAGGGTATGCGTTTTACTCAGGCATACGCCGCTAGCCCTGTCAGTGCTCCCTCACGAGCATCCTTCATGACAGGTCAGCATGCAGGTCACACACATGTTCGTGGTAATCGTGAGTATTGGAACAAGTCCGGTGTACTGAAGGCAAATGCCTTTGGTTCTAATTCCGACTATAGCATCATCGGTCAGGAACCCTATCTGATGACCCACCAGATTATCCCTGAGGTGATGAAGGAGGCAGGATATACCACCGGTATGTTCGGCAAGTGGGCTGGCGGTTACTACAACATGCAGTATCCTGACACCTATGCGGTGGATGCCAACGGCAATTCAGATACCTCCAAGTTCAAACAGAGCAGCAGTGCCTCGCTTCCAAACAAGCGTGGAGTGGATTGCTACTACGGCTACATCTGTCAGTTCCAGGCCCACACCTACTATCCCAACTTCCTGAACCGTTACGATCCCGTGAAGTATGGTGACAGGCACGTGGTGCTTGACACCCTGAAGCAGAACATCCGGCACAAGGACGTGGCTTCGGGCAACAAGGACTACGAGAACCGCGAGCAGTACACCAGCGACCTCATACACCAGTATGCCCTGGATTGGATTGACCGTCAGACAGGCGAGCAACCCTTCATGGGCATATTCACCTACACCTTGCCTCATGCCGAACTTTGGCAACCCAACGACAGCCTGGTGCAGAGGTACACGGAGAAGTTCCAGGGCGAGGATGGTGCTTATAGCGGTAATTTCGGTTCATGGTACTATCGCAACTATGGTCGCCGTGCACAGTTTGCCGCCATGGTGAGCCGTCTGGACGCCCAGGTTGGCGAGATATTCGACAAACTGAAGGAGAAGGGTTTTGACGAGAACACTCTAGTTATCTTTACCTCGGACAATGGTCCTCATGAGGAGGGCGGTGCAGATCCTGCATGGTTCAACCACGATGGACTTTTGCGTGGCACAAAACGCTCTACCCACGAGGGTGGTATCCGTGTTCCTTTCATTGCCAAGGGTCCTGGCGTGCCTGCTGGCACGGTGAATGACCACCAACTGGCGTTCTACGATGTGATGCCCACACTTCTGGACTATGCCGGACTGGACGGCGACCGTTACAGCAAGAAGGCAAGCACTGAGGAACGTTGCTACGACGGCATCTCTTTCCACGAGACATTGACAGGCAATGATGCCGCTCAGGAGAAGCATGATTTCCTGTACTGGGAGTTCCACGAGACCAATATGATGGCCGTGCGCATGGGAGACTGGAAACTGGTAGTAAAGGGCGGTACGCCTTATCTATATGACCTTTCCAAGGACCTGCACGAGGATAGCGACGTGGCCGCACAGAATCCCGGTATCGTGCGCCAGATGATAGAGATCATTCACGAGCAACACACCGAAAGCAGTATGTTTGGCGTAACACTGCCTGAGATACCCGATGAGTCTGTGGTAGTGACCGAGGTGAAGACAGACAGACTCTACACCATAGAGTGCCAGCCCAACGACGGACACACCACACGCTTCATCTCCGACAACGACGGTACCGTGAACGGTCAGACGGCAAAGGGCACCAAGTTTCGTTTCGAGGAGGCAATAGGCGGCGGTTATTACATCAAGAGTACTGTTTCAGGCAAGTATATCAATGCCAACGTTGGACAGACCGACATCAGTTTTGATGCCGAGGCAAAGTCAGCGTGGACCCTTGGCCAACTCAGCAAGAGCGATGCCTATGTGTACTTCACTGTTGGTGGCAACAAGTATCTCAACAACCATCAGGGTGGTGCTGACAATTTGCGACTTGCCACTCACAACCCCATAGGCCAGAACAACAAGTGTTCGCTTTGGACCCTGCACCAGTACGAAGAGGGTGAAACCGGTATCAACTCTGCTAATGCAGCCATGCGGATGAAGGATGGCAAATTCATCGAGGATGAGCAGTTGGTAATCATCAGGAACGGAGTGAAGTACAACATCAAGGGCCAGAGGACAATGTAGTCCGACATACAGGACTGTAGAAAGCATATACAAGGACACGGGACACCTTTTGCACATGTGCAGGGGTGTCCCGTGTCCTTGTATATGATGATGTCGGGGTCAGAAGTCGAACTCCATTTGAGGACTGTCGCCTGTAAGGTTGAATGTCATGCGGTGGTATGGCGTAGGTCCGTACATTCGTATGGCGGCGCGGTGTGCCGCCGACGGATAACCCTTGTTGCGGTCCCATGCGTATTGCGGATGCTCCTGGTGCAGATGCAGCATGTACTCGTCGCGGTGTGTCTTTGCCAGAATGGATGCCGCCGCAATGCTCATATACTTTCCGTCGCCCTTCACTACGGTGGCATACGGAATGTCGGCATAGGGATAAAAGCGGTTGCCGTCCACTATGATATGTTGCGGACGTAGGTTCAGGTTGTCAAGGGCACGATGCATGGCCGTGATGCTGGAGCGGAGTATGTTCAACTTGTCTATTTCCCTGTTGTCCACGGCCACCACAGCCCATGCCAGTGCTTCCCTTTCTATTACGGAGCGCAATGCTGTGCGTCGTCGCTCAGTGAGTTGTTTGGAGTCGTTCAGGCCTTGTGCCAGTTCCGTGTTGCGCTCGCAGATGTCCTGTGGTAATATCACGGCAGCAGCAAATACCGGTCCTGCCAGACATCCTCGTCCGGCCTCGTCGCATCCTGCCTCGATGCAGTTTGCCTTGAAGAAAGGTTCCAGCATGATTGGAGTGTTATGGTTTGCTAAGTCCGTTTGTCCCTCTCCGGATTGTGTGGAGTTACTTTTCCGACAGGTACTTGCGTGCATCCATGGCGGCATGGCATCCGCTTCCGGCGGCAGAGATGGCCTGGCGGTATATGGGGTCTGCAACGTCGCCGCAGGCAAACACACCGGGGATGTTGGTTTCTGTGGTGGGATGGTGTACTATTATGTAGCCCTCCGCATCACATTCCAGTGCAGGACGGAACACGTCGCTGTTGGGATGATGGCCGATAGCCAGGAACAGACCGTCTATGGGCAAATCCTCACCGGTGGACAAGTGCGCACCTTCCACCCCGTCGTTACCATACAAGCCACGAACTTGTGTGTTCCATAGGATTTCTATGTTCTCTGTCTCTTTGACCTTCTTCTGCATCGCTTCTGAGGCACGCAGGACGTTGCGGCGAACTATCATGTAGACTTTCTTGCACAGACCGGCCAGATACTGGGCCTCCTCGCATGCGGTGTCGCCACCGCCAACTACGGCCACAGTCTTCTTGCGGTAGAAGAACCCGTCGCAGGTTGCGCAGGCGCTTACGCCCATGCCCTGGTACTTCTTCTCGTCCTCCAGACCAAGGTATTTTGCTGATGCTCCGGTGGAGATAATTACTGTGTCAGCCTCAATGGTGGTGCCGTCGTCGATGCTAAGGATATGTGGGCGGCTACCATCCATGGAGAAGTCCACGGCGGTGATTGTTCCCATGCGTATGTCCGTGCCAAGGCGTTCTGCCTGTGCACGAAGGTCGTCCATCAGTTCGTTGCCGGTGGTTCCCTCGGGATAACCGGGGAAGTTGTCTATCTCTGTGGTCTGTGTCAGCTGTCCTCCGGGCTGGTTGCCTTCGTAGAGGACTGGTTCCAAACCGCTGCGGCTGGCATAGATGGCTGCAGTGTAGCCCGCAGGGCCACTGCCAATGATAACTGTTTTCATTTCTTGTGTTTTTAGGGTCTTTAAAGTCCTTAGAGTCCTTAGAGTCTTTAGAGTTTGGTGCGGTATTTGTCTTCGTCCTTGTCTTCCAGCATGGAGAGGTAGCTGTTGTAGCGGCTTTGGTCGATACGTTGTTCTTTCAAGGCTTCCAACACGGCGCAACCGGGTTCGTGCGTGTGTGTGCAGTTGCTGAAGCGGCATTCCTTGCTTGTCTGGAAGATTTCCCTGAAATAGTGGCCTACCTCTTCCCGTTCCATGTCAAAGGTGCCGAAACCTTTTATGCCAGGGGTGTCTATGATACGTCCAGGTTCCTCGTCACTTGATACGGGCAGGTCAAACATCTCCGAGAAGGTGGTTGTGTGCATGCCGGTGTCGTGCGAATCGGAAATCTCTGCCGTCTTTACGTCCAGTCCTGGAATGAGTGCGTTCAGCAGTGTGCTTTTGCCCACTCCGCTGTTGCCGGAGAACAATGTGGTCTTGCCATTGAGGACTTTTCGCAGGGAATTGACACTGCACAGTCCTTCACCGTCGTTTAGGGCCGAGACTCCATAGCATGGGTAGCCTATGCCTTCATACAGGCGGAAGAAGAGTTCCAGCAGGTGACGGTCTTCCTCATCGAGCAAGTCTACCTTGTTGAATATGATGATTACCGGAACACGGTATGCCTCGGCACTTGCCAGGAAGCGGTCAATGAACGTTGTGCTTGTCTCCGGATGTCGCAGGGTCACCACCAATGCCGCCTGGTCCACGTTGGCCGCTATTATGTGGCTTTGTTTGGATAGGTTGGATGCCTTGCGTATGATGTAGTTGCGGCGGTCAAGGATTTCCGTTATCATTCCCACCTGTCCGGCATTGGCCTCTGTGTGGACAATGCGGACATTGTCGCCCACGGCAACGGGGTTGGTGCTGCGTATTCCCTTTAGACGGAAGTTGCCCTTCACCTTACACTGGAAAAGCTGGCCATCGTCCATACGGACAACGTACCAGCTTCCTGTGTTCTTTATGACAATGCCCTGCATCAGACAGTCATGATTTCTTTCTCCTTGTTGGCCAGGAGTTCTTCTACCTTCTTGATGTACTTGTCGTGCATCTTCTGCAGGTCTGCTTCCGCATCCTTCTCCAGATCCTCGGAAAGTCCGTCCTTGATGGCTTTCTTCAACTTGTCGTTAGTGTCACGACGTGCGTTGCGGATGCTGACTTTTGCCTGCTCGCACTCTTTGCCGCACTGCTTGGCCAACTGCTTGCGTCGTTCCTCGGTCAGTGGCGGTATGGTCAGGCGGATGATTTCACCGTTGTTGTCGGGTGTGATACCCACATCGCTGTCCATAATGGCCTTTTCAATGGCGCGGAACATGCTCTTGTCCCAGGGTTTGATGGCGATGGTACGTGCATCGGGGGTGTTGATGCTTGCCACGTTGTTAAGGGGAACCATGCTGCCGTAACTATCCACACGGATACCGTCTAGAATCTTGACATTTGCCTTGCCTGCACGGATGTGAGCCAGTGCCTCGTCCAGGTACATCACGGCCTCTTCCATCTTTTCCTCAGCTTCAGCGAGGGTAACTTTAACGTCAATCATATTATGTTCTTCTTTGATTATTTCGGAAATTCAGAACAAATGTAGGTCTTTTCTTTCAATAATGCAAGTGGATACTATGCTTTTATTGCTATTTTACGTCTTGACTGCCTATTTTTGTTCTGCAGGAACCTCTGTGGCAATGATATGAGGAGTCGCTTCGAATTTCAGATTGACATATTCTTCTGCTTGTGCGCACCATACATACTTTATGTACGTGTGTACTTCTGCCCTTGTTAGTTCCTTCATTATTGCAGTATATGAATTGGGATACTTTTCTGCAACAGTGTTCATGTTTTCCTGCAACATGGAGTGGAAGGTCTCTTCAGCATGGACTGGACTTTCATAGAGATTTGTCTCGTTGTCGCTCTTTCTCTCGAATGCGTTTTCAGTCTTTATAATTACGGCATGCCAGATTCCGCGTACTTCCATGGCGCTCATTGTGGCAGTGCCTTCACCTGCTGTGTATTCTATGTCCTTGATTTTATCGTCGTTGCGGTAGTCGTTTTCCTTCAGACGGATTTCTCCGGGTAGCATGTCCTCGTACTCGTTCTTGCATCCTGTTGTCCCGATGGTTGTCCCGATGGAGAGTATGACGATAAGGATACGGAATAGATGTTTCTTCATATTGTTCAAAATAAGATTGTGTGTGATGTTCTGAATGTCTTATGCTTTTCAAATTTGTTTCTTGCGTAGGAATTGTGGTGAGACTCCTGTTTCTTTCCTGATGAAGGAACCGAAGTGCGACTGGTTGGTAAACCCTAACATGGACGACACCTGTTTGATGCTCAGGTCAGGATCCTTTAGCATCAGTTGGGCTTGCGTCACTATTTCCTCGTTGATAAGTTTGCTTGCTGTCTTTCCGGAGACTTGCTTGCAGATGGTATTGAAGTATTTTGGTGTGATGTTGAGTTTGTCGGCATAGAACTGCACAGTACGGCCTTCGGGGTGTTCGTGCAGAATACGTGTAAATTTCCTGAACAGGACTTCTGCTGACGTGCCTTTGTTCTTTGGAGATGTGTAGCCGCGACGCATGAAAAGACCTACGAAGGTGTATGCAAATGACTTCAACAGGTGATGCACCGTGTATTCCCTCACTTTGTCGTCAGGTAGTGGGTGTAAGGAGGATAGCAATCTGTAGAACCCTTTCACAGTCTCCTGTTCTTCACGGGTGAGTCGTATTGACTGTACCACTTTGCTCATGAGATAGTGCGATATGCTCATGGGTGTTCCCTTGAGGATGTCTCCTGTGTGTTCGGATGACATGATGAAAATGCGGCAGTGGAAGTTAATGCTCACCATGCCGTGTTCCAGTACGTTGCCCGGTGTGCATATCAGCAGGTCCCCTTCGTTCAGAGAGTATTCATTGTTATTTATAGTGGCTGTGCATTCACCGTCCTCTACCAGTATTATTATGAAGGACTCATTGAGAATAGTTTCCTGGGTATGCTGCACTTGGTGTACATTGTCCAGCAGTACAATGTACTTGTCCTGATAGTCAAGATGCAGTTCCTGAGGGATTGTTGTGTTGAAATTTACCTTTTTCATAATGCAAAGATAACGAAAACTGTTTGGTTTAGCGTTATCCAAACGGAAAAGTTGTTCTGTTTGCGCGCTATAGACCAATTATTGTCCGAAACGGAGTGTGTTTTGGCACCAAACAGAGAACAGGCAGGAGGGTATGGTGCAGGCCGTGTGGTCGTTTCAGAATATGGAATCCACGTTCTGTGGATTCATGGTCTGTTTGCCTTCGCTGGTGTACATGTAGTCTATGCGTTCCTTGTAGGCTTTCTCTATCTTGGGGCGGACCATCTTCATGGTGGAGTTTATCATCTGGTTTTGTTCAGTGAACGGTTCTGCCAGTACGGCAAAGGAACTGGGCAGCCAGCGTTCGGGGAACATGCCATGAAATTCGCCACCTTTCTTGAAGCGGGCCAGTTCTGCTTCCAGTTGTTGCAGGGCTGCCTTGCGCCCGTCCTCGTTTCCGGGATTTAGTCCGCACTCTTTCAGATGACGGCGCAGTGCATCTCTGTTTGGCACAATCAGGGCTGTGGTGGTGGTGCACTGGTTGTTGTAGAGCATCACCTGGTCTATGTAGGCGGACTTCTCCACCAGAGCCTCCTCTATGCCTTCTGGACTGTATTTTTCGCCGTCGCTGGAGATGAGCAGACTCTTGAAGCGTCCCTTCACATATAGCAGACCTTCCTTGCTCATGTAGCCGAGGTCGCCAGTATAGAGATAGCCGTTGCGCACTGTGTCGGCTGTGGATTCCGGGTTCTTCCAGTATCCTGCCATCACGTTCTCTCCCTTAACCACAATTTCTCCCATCTCACCCACGGGCAGTTCCTTGCCTTCCATATCGCAAATCTTAAGTTCTATTGGCTTGACCAGTTTGCCGCTGGAACCGAAACGGTACAGTTTTGGTCCGTTGCTGGAGATGACAGGAGTTGCTTCGGACAGGCCGTAACCCTGGTACATGGGTATGCCTATGCCCACGTAGAATTTCTGCAGGTCTTTATCTAGCAGTGCGCCACCCCCGATAAAGAACTTCAGTTCTCCGCCGAAGTTGTCGCGGACCTTTGAGAACAGTATCTTGTCGAACAGGCAGACAAGCGGTTTCAGCGCATGGCGCCATCCCTTGAAGTCAAGGTTGCTGTCGCCATAGTATGTCTGCTTTATTTTCATGCCCCAGTTGAACAGACGTATGGCACCGGTTCCTTTTGCCCTGATACCCTGTTCTATGTTCTTCTTGAATGTCTTTGCCAAAGCCGGCACGCTGAGGATGAAGTGTGGACGTACTTCCTTGATGTTCAGGGGAATGTTCTTCAATGTCTCCATGGGTGTGCGGCCTACCTGTACGGTTGCTACCGTAGCGCCCTTGCTCATCATTATGTAGAAACCCACTACGTGTGCAAAGCAATGGTCCAAAGGCAGGATGATGAGTGTGCGCCATGTCTGGTCTATGTCCACCAGTGTGCAAGCCTGCTCCACGTTGGCAGTATAGTTGCGGTGCGTGAGTACCACACCCTTTGGGTCGGCCGTAGTGCCACTGGTATATGTAATGGTGGCATAGTCGTCGTTCTGTATAGATTGTCCCACGGCCAGGAATTCTTCCGTGGTGTGTGTGGCAAGGTACTTGTCGCCCATCTTGAAGACATCTTCTACGTAAATCTCCTTCTCTTCATATTTGTCCTGTGCATCTAGCACGATAATCTGCTGCACAAGGGGCAGGTCTTCTTTTATCTGGCGTATTTTCTTGAGTTGTGTGCCCGA
This sequence comes from Bacteroidaceae bacterium, assembly GCA_017503065.1. The sequence goes on from JAFVTT010000023.1 coordinate 28,506, forward strand.
AACCATGATGAATTTTACATCTCCGTGTTGCAGGCGGAAGAAAAGGTCGTTGCTTTCCTCCAGTTTGATGGACAGAGGCACGTTTACGGCACCGGCATAGAACATGGCCAGTTCGCCTATGATCCACAAATTGCGCCCCTCGCTGAGCAGAGCCATGGTGTCGCCTTTCTTCACTCCCAATGTCTGTAGTCCGGCACCCAGACGGTATACTTGTCTTTGCACCTCGGTGTACGTGGTGGGCTGGAACTTCCCATTGCTCTTTTCTAATAGGAATGTGTTTTGCGGGTATGTCTTTACTGATGATTCGAACAGGTCTATGATAGTCTTTTTCATAACGGTTAATTGGTCTTTATTCTATGTAAATTGCCGCAAATGTAGCGACATTTCCTGATGAACATGGCAAATGTACAAATAAAATCAGAAAACTCAAATCTTCAGGTAGGATAATTTGGTGCAGCGGTTCATTTTCAGGTTACTGCAGTGTACGTGAAACGCAATATACGTCAAGGGGCCGGCACATGTATGTGACGCATCGTATTTATCATCGGTAATGGTAAACTTTACCATCAGTAATGGTTCGGCGAACGAACGGTAATGGTTCGTGTGCGTCGTCGTGGGAACAAATACATGTTCCAGTGGGGGCGAGACATTATCAGTGTGATGACATATGATAGTACAACTATTGCCAACCCTTTTCCTCTTAGTCCCGGAAATGCAGGAATATGTTAACTTAAGTTAAAAAACGGGGGGGGGTAACGGAAGTATACTAATAATGTGTATTTTTACATGCAAGTAGGATAAGGAAATAACGCAGACAAGGACTAAACAATATAATATTCTGGTACTAAAACCGGAATTCAATCTCCCCCGAACAATCTAACCTAAACATAACTTATGAAAAAGAAACTATTCGCTGTGGCTATGGCGGCCATACTTTTGGCACCCTCGGCTTTGCAGGCAAAGGTGAAACACCTGTTGCCCAAACCACAGCAGATTACCGCAACGGAGAATGCGGCAGCGTTCACCTTGGGTGGCAGTGTGACAATCAATTATTCTGGTGGCGCTGAGAAATGTGCCTTGCTGGAAGAGTTCTTTACCACCAACGGCTGTACTCTGGCAGAAAGCGGAGGAACGGCCGTGAACGTGAGTCTGGTAGAAAGCATAGAGGGGGCATACGACTATGAACTCCATGGCTACGAGAACGAGGCATATACACTTGATGTCTCCGCCTCCGGTATAACCATCACCGCTATCAAGCCCACAGGTATCATCCGTGCAGCGCAGACTCTGACACAGATGGCCGAGGGATGGGACGGACAGGCTTCTCTGGAGGCTGTAAGCATCAAGGACTGGCCTGCATTCAAGTTGCGCGGTTACATGCACGACGTGGGTCGTTCGTTCATTTCTGCTGACGAACTGGTGAAGCAGGTGGAGAAGTTCTCGCGTTTCAAGGTGAATACCTTCCACTGGCACATGACCGAGAACCAGGCATGGCGCTTCGAGGTGAAGGCTTATTCCCAGTTGACATCTTCAGAGAGCATGACACGCTTCCCTGGTCAGTACTACACCCAGGATGACTGCAAGAAGGTATTGGCTGCCGCCAAGAAGCACGGCATGCTGGTGATACCCGAGATTGATATGCCTGGCCATAGCGAGGCTTTCCAGCGTGCCATGGGCTTCGGCATGCAGACCGAGGAGGGCAAGGCGGTGCTGAAGAAGGTACTGGACGAGGTGTGTGAGGTATTTGCCGATGCTCCATATATCCACATCGGTGGTGACGAGGTGGCAACTACTGCTGCATACCTGAACGAAATGATTGCCTACGTGGAGAGCAAGGGCAAAAAGGTGGAGATATGGAATCCCATCAATGGCGTTGGTCAGGATGCCCTCAATGCCACCTATGCACAGATGTGGGGTACTCGCGGTTATCTTGCTTCTGACAAGGCCAACATAGACAGCCGTTACAATTATACCAACCACTTCGACGTGTTTGCCGACCTGGTGGGTATCTACAAGAGCAGTATCTACTATTCCGAAAAGGGTAATCCCGAGGTGGCCGGTGCTGTGTCGGGGTGCTGGAACGACCGCAAGGTGGCCGATGAAAAGGCCATTATGGCACAGAACAACGTGTGGGCGAATGTCATCGCTACTGCCGAGCGTGCATGGATAGGCGGTGGCAAGCAGTATATCGACAATGCCACAAACACTCCAGCGGCCTATAAAGCAAACCCCTATGGCGGCGGTGTCATGCTCCCCAACTCTGGCGAGGAGTACGAGGAGTTCAAGAGTTGGGAGGAACGCTTTCTCTTCCACAAGGCAAACTCCTTGAATGGCGAGCCCATCCCATACGTGAAGCAGACCAATGTTCGCTGGCGCATTACCGACGCCTTCCCCAACGGCGGTTCTGAGACTGCTGCCTTTGGACCCGAAGAGGCTGGCATGACTGCTTCTACAGACTTGCTGCCCGAGGTGTTCAATCATGATGGCAAGACCTACTACACAGGTATGGCTACAGGTGCCGGCATCTACCTTGCACACACATGGGGCAACTCTATCATCAATGCCTACTATAGCAATCCCCAATACAACCACACAGCATACGCATGGACTTATGTCTACAGCGACAAGGAGCAGAAGGTTGGCGCACAGATAGAGTTCCAGAACTACAGCCGCTCTGAGCAGGACGGTGCAGCTCCCGCAGGCAAGTGGGACCACTTCGGCTCCAAGATATGGATAAATGGCGAGGAGATTGCCGCTCCCACATGGGACAACACAGGCGTGAGCATCAGCAGCAAGGAAGTGGAATTGAAGAACGAGAACTTCCCCGGCCGCAAACCCATTGAGGTGACTCTGAAGCAGGGTTGGAATAAGGTGTTTCTGAAGTTGCCTTACTTCAACAAGGGTTATCGTCTGAAGAAGTGGATGTTTACCTGTGTCTTCACCGACACAGAGGGCGTGAATGCCGTTGAGGGCCTTATCTACTCTCCCAACCAGTGCAAGGACGAGGCCACCGAACTGGTGGCTGCCAAGATAAGCGAGATAAAGCGCGACCGTGGCAACCTCATAGGCACGGCCATCGGACTTTGGCCAGAAAGTGCCGCAACTGCAATGGACAGCAAAATTGCTGAGATAGAGGGCACATACGATGAAACAAAGACTGACGAGGAACGTGCCGCACAGATTACCGCACTGGAAGATGCATGGACCGCCTTTGCAGCATCACTCACCGATGCCAACATGAACCAGCCCATCGACGGCAACTACTACCGCATGTACACACCGTTGCGCGATAGTCGCTACCCTACCTCCAAGGGTGCCGGCAATGCCATCATTGGCGAACAGAATCCCACAACCAAGGCCTCTATCTGGCAATTCGTGAAGCGTAGTGACAATTCGTACGACATCATCAACCTTGCCGACGGCACCTATATCTCACCTGCCAGTAGTAACAACACCGCACTGAATGCTGTTGTCGAGCAACCTCAGGTTGGCTGGACACTAAAGTCTGTAGGCGCAGGAAAGGTTATAATCACCAGCGGAACAAACCAGTTCAACCAAACAAGTAGTGCCCAAAGTTATAAATTGTACAACTGGGGATACAATAGTAGTGGTTTCCCCAATACGTTCAATACTACCGACGGCGGTTGTCAATATACCTTTATCGACGTTACAGACCAGGTTCCTCCCCAGCCCATTGTGAAATTGGAAAACTTGGGCGACCAGACCTACCCCTATGCCATTGACGACGCTTTGGCCGACAAGGTGTTTGCCAAGGAGAATATCACCATCGCAGTGGATGTTGTAACAGCCAGTAGCATGAGTAGCCGTGGTGCCATCGTATGCGCATCAGAACCTACAGAACCTGCCGCTGCTACAGCAATAGGCACAAATATATCGCCATATATCGCATTTGGTCAACATAGTGACAGGCGTATATCATACCTTCGTTCAGCACGCAGTGGTGACCAATATTCAGGAACACAATTGGATGCATCAACCAATTACAAACTGATATACGTAATAGACGGCACTAAATCAATACAGATGTACAAGTGCGTTGATGGAGTTGTGACGTCATTGATGAACCGTGGTACTACAAATAATAACGAATCTATCAACTGGTTGCAGAATTTGAAGCAAGTGGCCGATAACTATAATGGAGCTAAACTATACATAGGTGGTGGTGTCACAAAAGAAGGCAACAAAGATGTCTTTGCCGGTAGAATACGCTCGGTCCAATTCTTCGATGAGGCGCTCAGCGCTGAGAAGATCGCACAACTGGAGTATCCCATCAACCCGGAGGACATCATCCTTGAAAAGGCGGCAGAGGCTAATGCCAATATGAACATCTTTGGCATGCAACGCTATCTTGGTTTGGTACAGAATGTAGGTACCGGCATTGATGGCAATGGCCAATTAGTATGCAACAATCCTGCGTCCGTTTCGCAAGAGAGTGGCAATGCCTATGCTAACCTGATTGACGGTGACTACACCACTTTCTTTCACAGCGGATACAACAACAGCAACGGTAATACCCTGGGCACAGAAAGCCACAATCTTCAGGCCGACCTGGGCAAGGCAGTAAACAGTTTTCGATTCTACTTCAAGAAACGCAGTCAGAACAACAATAACCGCCCCACCAAGATTACTATCGAGGGATCCAATGACGGCGCCACATGGGCGGAAGTAAAGGTGATAAGCAACGGACTTCCCACAGATGCGGCCGTGACCGACTACTACTCCGAGGAGATTAGCAGCGCCACAGCATACAGCAAACTACGCTTTACGATAAACACTACCAACGCTACATCCAGCGGTATAGCATTCTTCACCTTCTCCGAGTTCTACATCCTTCCCAATGACTACGGCAAGGTGGCAGAAACATTTGATGTCGTGCGTGCCTACCGCGCCGGTGCTACCGTGGAGACCGCAACAGCCCTGAATAGCGTTTATGCCTGGAACAAGGGAGTCAACGAAGGTTCACCCATTGTTGGGGTAGAGTCGTATATCTATGCAGACACCTACAAAGACGGTGGCTTCGTAAACCGCTTCCTCTACAATAACAACGGCACGCTTACACTCACTACCGAGTCTCAGAATACGGATGCCTTCATCTGGACACCTGCTGTAACGGAAGATGGCAAATATAACTTCGCAAACAAGGCTGGCAAGTTCCTTGCCCACAAGGAAATGAAGGACAATGCCCACGATTTCACCGTGGCTGCCAGTACTCATCACATGGGTGTGACCCTGCACACACAGGGAAGCAACTACTTTGTCATACTTAATGCCAATGGCGATTTCAGCCAGTCGTCTATTACCTACGACCAGACAACAACAGCCTACTGTACCGACTTCGTCTTCATCCCTGCAGACCTTTACAAGGAAGCAAAAATGTATGTAAAGGCAGAGGTTGAAGGGTTGGAGGCAAACAACCCCAATACGCATTTGGGCGACATCAGAGTGAATGGCGCAGGCAAGAAGTTTACTCTGACAACCGGTGTTACTCAGTATGCATACAACGGTATGCTTCCCGCAACCATCGACTTTACCAGAGGATACCGCGGTTTCGAACTGGTCGGTTTCTTCCTGGGCGGGCAGAACCTGGGCAAGAACGTAACACTTACCGAGGAACAGAAAACTCTCATCACCGAAGCAAATCCCCTCGTGGCAAAGTTCACTCCTACCGATGAGGCAACCCTCTTCTACGATGACGACGAGTTCTCATACCGCATCCCTGCCATTGCAACTACAAGCACGGGACGCCTCATTGCCGTGAGCGACTATCGCCACAGTCTTGATGACATAGGCCGCTACAATTTCGGTACAACCTATCCCGGTATTGACCTGGTTATACGTACCAGCGACGACAACGGCAAGACATGGAGCGCCACGAAGACCATTGCTGAAGGCTCCGGCAAGCGAGGAAGCGACGACTGTGCTTATGGTGATGCCGCCATTGCCGTAGTGGGCGAAAAGGTGCTCGTAATGGGAGCTGCCGGCGACGTGATGTTCGGTAATGGCAGTGCTACTGCACACAACCGCACCGTACGCATCCTCAGCGAGGACAATGGCGCCACATGGACAGCGCCTCAGGACATCTCGGAAACTCTGTTTATCGGTGATGACGCTACCATCCAGAACGGTTACACTGCTTTCTTCGGCAGCGGCAAACTGGCGGTTGACGAGAACTACAATGGTACCGGCAAGGCACGCATCTATGGTGCCATGCTCATCAAGAAGGAAGGCGTGGGCAATGCCATCTACGTAATCTATACCGATGACCTCGGACTCTCATGGAGCATCCTTGGCGGCAGCCAGACGCATGTGACAGCCAACGACGAACCGAAGGTGGAAATACTTCCCGGCGGACAGATCCTGCTCAGCGTGCGACGTGGTGGCGGACGCCAGTTCAACGTGTTCACCTACACAGACAAGGCAACCAATGCCGGTTCATGGGCAAACAATGTAAATGGTTGCGGCAATGGCGGCAGCAATACCTGTAACGGTGAAATCTTCTGCATTGATGCAAAGAAGGCAGATGGAAGTGCCGTAAAACTGCTCCTGCAGTCACAGCCTAAGGGGGGTGGCGGTCTGTACGACCGCCGAAACGTGACCATCTGGTACAAGGAGGTTACTGATGCCGCCTACACCTCTGAGCAGATTGCCGCAGACTGGACCGAAGGCATGCAGGTAAGCACCCAGTTGAGTTCATACAGCACAATGAGTTTGCAGAAGGATGGCAAGATAGCCTTCTTCTTCGAGGAAGCACCATGCTATGACGACAACTATGCCAAGGGATACAGCATGGTATACATCCCTCTGACCATAGAGCAGATTACCAAGGGTAATTACAGCACACCCGAAGTCAAGGACGATGACGATAATGAAGGTGGCGACATAGAGGTAAGCACCGAAGATGCACTCCCCGGAGACGGGACACTGCGTTTCTATCGCCTGGCCATTCCAGTTACCCTGAGCGCATTCGAGAATGACCTTCAGGGTGATTATGGCCTTTTCGATGATGATTATCAGGACAAGGTGATACCTTTTTGGCAGGCCTGTGAGGACTTCGTCAACGAGGTGTTCGTCCCCCTGGGCATGTGCTTTGATGTGGTGATGGACGAGAAGTTGGTAATGAGAGAACGTATCAACGATCTAGACAAGTCCGTGGAATTATTGGCAATCGGCAACTGCACGAACTATATCAACGATGCTATCGGTGAAGGCAGCTACGATGTGGGCATGTGGGTTACCCATCGCGAAACCTATGCCGAGAACTCCGGTCTCTCTGTTGAGGGCGGTGCATACAATGCCAACACCAAGGGCAGCGGCTATGCCAAGACCGACAAGTGGGTGGTGGCCCACGAACTTGGCCATATGTTTGGCGCACCGCATACCACTACGGGCGAGGGCAGTCTGATGGACTCCGGCGGTGATGACTTCTTTGCCTACCCCTCCATCAAGACTATTCGCAGCAAGGCAAAAGGCACCTCATCATACAAAAATGTCAAGGTGGACAACAATGCCCCCAAGTTCAATGCCGAGGCGATGCAGGAGACCTACCGCATTCCCCAAGGCGCCTGCCTTTCTATCGACGTGCAGGCTACCGATGCCGAGGACCATCGCCTGCTCTACACCGCCATCGGATGCAGCAGTGCCAATGTGGACAACATCGTGGAGGGAGGTTCCATGCCCCACTTCGCTTCGTTCGTCCCACAGGAAAGCAATGTCATCACCTACCAGCCCACCTACATTGCTGATATTTTTAACGATGACGAATTCTACCTGAAGGATGGCACCAACGTGCCAAAAATGGAATCGGGCAACTATGCACTCAGCATACTTGTCAACGATGTGCCAAGCACAGCATGGAGTTACTCTGAATTGCTGGCAACTCCATTCTACAGCACCTATGCCATCTGGGAAAGCCAGGTGCAGATTGTCGGGGGTACAGCCTTCAATGCTACACTAACTCCAGTCAAGAGCCAGTACACGGCAGGTGAACAGGTGACTGTATCTTGGGGTGTCAACGAGAGCTACTTCACCGCCGACAGCCGTTTGCGCATCAGCCTCTCCACCGACTATGGCAAGACCTTCAAGTATGTGTTGGCCGAGAGCGTTGAGGCTCTCGCTGGTGAATGCACCGTGACCCTGCCCAACGTGAACATCGGTCAGGTAGATGTGGACTTCACCACTGCTGTGCGTGAGATGAATGGTGGTGTCATCAAGGTGGAGGAGATAGGTGGAGCAGCCTACACGCTTACCGCACTCGACCCCAACAACGACAAGGGTTTCACCGTAACTGGAGGAGTAGATGAAAGCGATGTCATCATCACTACCCTTGGAGAATATGAGATAGGTACCTTCTATGCTAACGAACCGATGACTATCCCTGCTGGTGTGACAGCCTATGTGGCCACCACAACGCCTGTGATGAATGACACAGAGGGCACCATCACCATGACCGCCATCGCCGATGGCATCATCCCTGCTGAGACAGGTGTAGTCATCCGTGGCGAGGCAGGGCAATACCTATTCACCAAGGCAAGCACAGAGGGGACTACCGTCACGGGCAACCTCCTGCTCGGCTATGCCGGTACTGAAGAGTATGCCAATGTGGACCTACCTAACGACGGCTCCGTGAACTACGTGCTTACTGTAAAGAACGACGTTGCTGGATTCTACCGCAAGGATGCTGGTTTCAAAGTCTATAACAACAAGTCATATCTGAATGTTCCTGGCAGTGCAGGTGCCCGTGCTATCTACTTCTCGTTTGATGATGGTGCCACAGGCATATTTGAAACTGAAGACGGAGAACTGAAGACAGAGAACTGCTATGACCTGTCCGGCCGCCGTGTCGAGAAGGCACAGAAGGGTGTCTATATTGTGAACGGCAAGAAGGTCTTGAAGTAACATGCTTTAATTAATCAACACGCTTACACCTTATTAATATATATATATGACATGAACAAGAAGAAGTATATAATTCCATATTGCAATTGCATGGCTGTAGGGAGCATTAACATGATGGCCACCTCAGGTGCATTGGGAAATAACGAAGTAGGAGTCTATAATGAGGTCACCGAGGATGACGCAGTCATGGGCAATACAGACCGTGGCAGTAGTGCCAATATATGGGATACAGAATGGTAGAAAATTCATTAAGCGTAAAAGTACGTTTTATATTTTAGGAAGCGAGGTACAGTAGCAATAACGCACTGTACCTCGCTTCCTTTATTTTAGGCTATTTCGTCCTTGTATGTGTTGCCTAATATACTAGTTTCACTCCCAAGTGATAGCTGCGTGGAGTGCTGGGGCCGTACATATAGTCGGAGTCGCGCTCCCAACCCTGGTCGAAGTCGTTCTGATAGGCATTGGCAATATTCTGCACACCACCGCTTATTTGCATGCGGAAGGAGTCCACGATGGGCATTTCATAGGTAACCTTGGCATTGAGGGTCATGAATGCTGGGGTCTCCACTATCTCGGGGACTGGAGTGCCGGAACCTGCATTGTGGCCTATGTGCATGCTGCCGGTGTAGTTGCCTGTCAGGGCAACGGTGAGGTTGCGTATGGGGGTCAGCGATGCGGTGAAGTATCCGTAGGCGTCGGGGCTGCGCAGTATTCGCTTGGTCTTCTGGTCGGGAACGTCCTCGTTCCACACTATCTCGCGGTCGTACTGGCTGCGCTGCAGGGTGAAGCCTGCCTGCAACTGGAACCACTTGGTCAGGGAGGCACGTGCCTCGAGGTTCACGCCGTAGACGTGGGCGCCGTAGGCATTGTAGCGCTCCTGCACGATATTGCCCTGTGCATCCGTGCCGCTAAGTTTGCGGAGTGCGAATACGTTGTTCAGTTTGGTATAGAAGCCCTCCACGAGGAAATTGGTCTGCACGTTGCCGAAGCGGAAGTACATGTCGGAAGAAAGGCTGAAACTATGCGAGCGTTCCTCCTTCAGGTTGTCGGCCAGCACGGTGACAAGGCGTTCACCGCCTACCACACCCACATGCAGGTCCTCGTCGAAAGCCTGTGGCGCGCGGAAACCGCCGGCATAGGAGGCACGGAGGTTCACAGACTCCGTGGGGTTGTAACGGAGGTTTACACGGGGGCTGAAGATGACATTGTCAATGAGATTGTGCTTGTCCAGACGGCCGCCAATGAGGAAACTCCACTGCTTGTTCTTCCATTCGTTCTGCAGGAAGGCGCTGGTGATGTGGATGTCCTGGTTGAAGTTGCGGTTGTAGCCCAGGATGACATCGTCCAGACCGTCGAAGTTGTACTCTATGCCGGCGGTAAGGTCGGCAGGCATGAACAGGCAACGGTCGAACTTGTAGACATACTGTGTTCCCAGCACATAGGTAAAGTCCTTGGTATTGCCATAGGCCAGGTTTGCCGCCTCCACCTCTTCGGGCGAACCGGAACCGATGCCGCCGTAGTAACTGTCGCGGTTGGTGTACTGGAAGGAGAAGTAGGCATTCAGGTGGTGCTTGGTGTTGTCGCTGAAGAAGTCGTAGCCCAGACCGCCGCCATGGATGTCGTGCTCTGTCTGCTCGGCAATGTTGGCCATGTGGGGAGGCTGCTCCATCAGGTTGCCGCCACGGCGGAACTCGTTGATGCCATGGTATTCCAGGGTCAGGCGCGAGTTGGTGCTCAGGCGCAGGAAGGAGTTGAAGCCAAGGGTCTTGTTTTTCATGCCGGGCAGTTCCGTGTAGCCGTCCCCGTCGTGGTCATACTCGTCACGGTTGCGTATCTGTCCGTACAGGAAGATGCCGGCCTTGCGGTTGTCCGTTACCAGCGAGGCATTGGCCGTGGTAACGTTCTCAAAAGATGAACTCCCCCCGATGTTCATGAGCGTGTGTCCCACCTCGGCAGAGTTGTGCAAGGGGTCCTTGGTGATGACGTTGATGGTACCGCCTATGGCAGATGCGCCATAGAGGGCAGAGCCGCCGCCTCTCACCACCTCCACGCGCTCTATCATGTTGGCAGGAATCTGCTCCAGACCGTACACTCCGGTCAGGGCGGAGAAGATGGGGCGCGAATTGATGAGGATCTGAGAGTAGTGACCGTCCAGACCATTGATGCGTACCTGTGTGAAACCGCAGTTCTGGCAATCGTCCTCGGTGCGCACGCCGGGCTGGAAGTTAAGCCCCTGTGCCAGACAGGTGGACTGGGTGGTCTCGAACTCCTTGCCGTCCAGCACGTTCACCAGGTTGGGCGCTTCGCGGCGCTTTGTCTCGCTGCGGTTGGCGGAAACCACAACCTCGTCCAGCGATATGTCGTCGGGTTGCATGACGAAGTTTATCTCGCGTGTCTCGTTCCTTCGGATGACTACCTTGCGCGTGATAGTGCGGAACCCAGTGTAACGGACCTCCAGTGTGACGGTGTCCTTGGGCAGGTTCTTGAAGAAATAGTGTCCGGTGCCGTCGGTCATGGTGGAGATGGTGGTTCCGAGCACGCGTATTACAACGTGAGGAAGATGCTGCTTCTCGTCAGCATCGATTACGTGCCCGATGATGTTGGCATCGGTGTGCTTGTCGTCGGCCCATACGAAGGTGGTGGGAAACAATAGTGTCAGTAACAGGAAAATGCGTAATAATTTTATCATACTTGCTATATTTTGGCGTGCGAAGTTACGAAAAAACTACATGAATACATACAATATACCCCCGCATTACCTACTATTGGGTATTGCGGGGCTATATGTATAATAATGTATTATAGGGATTAGGAGCAGATGGTAATCAAGAGTGATTAGTTGGGCTTCAGTCACTCTGTCTTGTCTGCCTGCGGTATGGTGTCGTATGTTTTCTGGAGCATTACCTGCAGGTGCTTCAACCTTTCCCCACTTGGCTTCGGTTCGTCGGCCATTATGTAGCCGGATTGTACATCCATCATGGTCTTGCCGCTGCCGTCCACAAACAGGGCACCGGCAGGATAGTTGCAATAGGCAAAGGGATAGGTGTAGTTGCGGCTGAAGACATTGCGGCTCCAGGGGAATTCCTCGTTGTGAGGGATGCCCATCTGGCTCAGTATGGTGGCAACCATATCGTTCTGTGCAATGATGGTGTCATAGGTACGCACCTTGCTTACGGCACCTCCAATGAAGAACAGTGGCATGTGGAAGAATTCCGGATTGTCGAACGTCAGTCCGTAGGTATGTCCGTGGTCGGCATATACCACCACAAGCAGATTGTCCCAAACGGGAGTGTGGCTCAGGCTGTCCAGGAACTGTCCCACACAATGGTCGGTATAGGCAAAGGCATTATGCACCTTGTTGTCCAGGCGCTGGTAGGGAACCTCCCACGGTTCGTGGCTGCTGATGGTCTGGCATGCCCAGAAGAAAGGCTTGTCGGGACCGTTCTCCTGCTTGGTACGCCGGATAAGGCCCAGCATGCGGTTCATGGCAATGCTGTCGTTGGCACCCCACACATCGCGCTCTTCGGGGGCAACGTCGATGTCTTCTATATCCCACATGCGGAATCCCACCGCCTCCATGTACTTGCGCTTGTTCATGTGGTTGGAGTTGCCGCTATACATGTAGTCGGCTGTGTAGCCATATCCCTTCAGCGTCTTTGCCAGGCTTGGCAGCAGTGGCAGGCATGAGTCTGTCATCATCAGTGAGGTGGTGGGGTAGGACACGTAACCCGACAGGGCGCTGACAGTGCCTCGGTCGGTGCGGAAACTCGTGGCCCATGCGTTGGTAAAGTTTACGCCGCGTGTCATCCACTGGCATAGCTCCGGTGCCACGTTCTTTGCTCCTCCGAGACTTTCAATGAAAGGCGCTCCCATGCTTTCCAACTGGATGGTCAGTATGTCGGGTCGTCTGGTACGAAGCAGCGTGTCGGTAATGTCCTCTGTGTCTGTGGGGAATATCTGTGCGAAGATGGTATTGCACTCGTCCTCGGGCATGAGACGGAACTGCTCGTTGAAGTCCTTGCTGTAAGCCCACAGGGAGCGTACCATGTGCCCCACTGGATTTATGGCGGCATGGTTGAGCATTATCTTCTCGCTATGGAAGGCACTGCGCTCGTCGGCACGACGCCCGTTCACCCCCCAAAGCATGAAACAGAGCAACAAGCCTGTCAGCAGGTAGGCGGTAGTATGGCGTTGCGGAGCATGCTGTTGTCTGCGTCCGCCGCCTCCGTATCTGCTCTTCCGGGGAGCAATGCTTTTGGGTGTGATGGCTACCGACAGGAACGACAACAGGATGGAGGACAGCAGGATAAGGCCGATGCGTGTGACGATGTAGTACACCGATGCACTGGCAGTGGCATTGCCCGGAGAGGACATGTAACTGAAAATGGAGGCATCAAGCAGGAACTTCCAGTTCTCGTACATGATTATGGTGGCTCCGGTTACGCATCCCATCAGGAAGGTCACTATGCCGATGTATGGTCCCACTATCCATCGCAGGGGCATGGAGGGCCATTTCACGGTAAGCAGTGTTATGAACCATACAGGCAGTACGGCCATGGCCACGGTGCTTATGTCCAGCGGCAGTCCGTGCCACAGTACCTGCATCATTTCTGGCATGGTGAAGAAAGTGATGTCCCTGTTGTAGGCAAGGAACTCCACCTTGCCTATGATTGTGGCGACAAGCAGAAGCGTTGTCAGTGAAAGGATGTATAGTGTGCGTTTCAATGTTTAGAGATATTGGGGTTTTCCGTTTTCCGTTCTCAGATTTCCGTTTTATTTACGTCCGAAGTCGGCAGGAATCTCTCCCCACTCTTCGGTGTCCCATTTCAGTATGGGCACGCTTACGGTGTGCGTGCGAAGCCAGTTTTCTGCCCTTGCAACAAGGTCGAGTGCCTTTTCTGTCTCCGGGGTGCGTGCAAGGGTGGTCTTGGCCTTCTTGTTCCTGACCCATGCCTGGCCACTGACACTGTCGCTGTAGATGGGCATGCGGATGCCCTTCTGTTCCATCAGTGCCAGACCGTGCACTATGGCCAGGAACTCGCCGATGTTGTTAGTCCCTTGTATGGGGCCGAAGCGGAAAACCTCCTTGCCACTTGGCATGTGTACCCCACGGTATTCCATGGGGCCGGGGTTTCCGCTACATGCGGCGTCCACACAAAGGGCTTCTTTTATTTCGTTCATTACTTACATTCTCTCGGGAACCTCAATGCCCAAAAGTGACATGCCGTTCTTCACCACCTGTGCCACGGCAGAACTCAAGGCCAGACGTACTGCCTGCTTGTTGGCATTCTCTTCGCGCAGGACACTGAAGTCGTGATAGAACTGGTTGTACTCCTTTACCAACTCGTAGCAGTAGTTGGCGATGGAGGCAGGGTTGTAGTCGGCACCGGCCTGGCGCAGAGTGGCGGTGAAACCGTTGAGGTGCTGTATGAGACTGATTTCCTTGTCGCTCAGTTCTGCACTTGTGGGCAAGGTTTCGGGGATGGATATTCCCTGCTCTGCAGCCTTGCGCAGGATACTGCGGATACGGGCATAGGTGTACTGGATGAAGGGACCGGTGTTGCCGTTGAAGTCGATGCTTTCCTCGGGGTCAAAGAGCATGTTCTTACGTGCGTCCACCTTCAGGATGAAGTACTTCAGGGCGCCCATGCCCACGATGCGTGCTATCTCGCGCGTCTCCTCCTCGGTGATGCCCTCCAGTTTCTTTATCTTGTCCTCAGACATCTGCAGTGCATCCTCTATCATGGTTGCCACCAGATCGTCGGCATCCACCACGGTGCCTTCGCGCGACTTCATTTTGCCGTTGGGAAGTTCCACCATGCCGTAACTGAAGTGTACGAGGTCCTTGCCCCACTTGAAACCCAGTTTGTCCAGCAGTATGGAGAGCACCTGGAAGTGATAGTTCTGCTCGTTGCCCACCACGTATATCATCTTGTCGATGGGGAAGTCCTGGAAGCGGAGTTTGGCGGTACCTATGTCCTGTGTCATGTACACAGAGGTGCCGTCGCTGCGCAGGAGCAACTTCTCGTCAAGACCCTCCTTTGTGAGGTCTGCCCATACGGAGCCGTCCTCGCGGCGATAGAAGAAGCCCTTCTCCAGACCTTCCTCCACCTTTTCGCGTCCCTCCAGATAGGTGTCACTCTCGTAGTATATCTTGTCAAAGCCAACGCCAAGGGCCTTGTATGTCTCGTCGAAGCCGGCATACACCCAGTCGTTCATGGTCTTCCAAAGGCCACGCACCTCGGGGTCGTTCTGTTCCCAGCGTACCAGCATGTCGTGTGCCTCCTTTATGAGGGGAGCCTCCTGCTTGGCCTTCTCCTCGTCCATGCCCTGAGCCACGAGTTGCTTCACCTCCTCGCGGTAGTGCTTGTCGAAGGCCACGTAGTAGTCGCCGATAAGGTGGTCGCCCTTCTTGCCGCTGGTTTCGGGAGTCTCGCCGTTGCCATACTTCTGCCATGCCAGCATGCTCTTGCAGATGTGTATGCCACGGTCGTTCACGATGTTGGTCTTCACCACACGGTTGCCGTTGGCCTCCATGACCTGTGCCAGGGCCCAGCCCAGCAGGTTGTTGCGCACGTGTCCCAGATGCAGGGGTTTGTTGGTGTTGGGACTGGAGTATTCTATCATTACCAGGGGAGACTCGTCGGTGACGGGAAGGAAACCGAACTTGGGATTGTGCTCTATCTCCTGCAGCAACTGTATCCACTGGGCACTGGCAATGGAAAGGTTCAGAAAACCCTTCACCACGTTGAACTTGCTTATCAGGTCGGGACACTTCTGGGTCAGGTATTCGCCCATGTTCTGTGCCGTGGCTTCGGGAGCCTTCTTGCTGGTCTTCAGCAGAGGGAATACCACCAGTGTCAGTTCGCCCTCAAACTCGGGGCGTGTTTCCTGCAACTGTATCATCTTCTCGGGAACCTCTGCACCATAGAGGTCTTTCACGCCGTTCAGTGCGGCAGAGATAATCTTTTCTTGTATGCTCATTATATATAATTATGTATAGTGTTCGATATATGTGAATGTAGTCTGACCTATGGAGAACCTGTCGCCATGATACAGTCTCACACGCTTGCCAATGGCAAGGTTCTTCGTATCCTTGGCAACACCGTCCTCGCAGGCTACCAGGTAAATGTTGCCGCGTGCAGAAACTATCTCGGCATGTATGGGGGCAATGTGGCTGTTTACGTCCCAAGACATCTGCAGGTTGCAGTCCACGGACTTGCCTATGGTAACTCTTCTGTGAATGGTCTGGGCATTCATCCATTTGTACAAGGCCACCTCCATGGTCTTTATCGGTCCCTCAACACGCAGGAAATACCTCTTGGCCTGTGGTGCCTGCGTAGCAAGACTGATGGACAGGCCTATGCTGTATATGAGACTGCTGACGAGCAGCAAATCGCGCGAATCCACTTGCGAATCCAGGGCATAGTCCCAGACATACATGGAACCGAGGGCGAAGACGATGGCTACAAGTGCCCCGAACAAAGCCTTGCTCAGCTTGATGTCGGTGCCGTAGGAAACCACGTATGCTATCATGAAACCGTTAAGCGTCCATGGTATCCAGTCTATGAATATTACATCGCCGGAAAGATTGAATACATGCTTGACGATGTTGGCAAGTACGAAGGCAATGAAACCGCAACATCCGGCTATAAGTGCCTTGGCAATGACCGCCATTATGCGCTTCCACCACCAGTTGCCGGAACTGGAAAGGATACTGAGCAGGAGTGTAAGGAAGGAGCAGATGTACAGGCCGAAGTATGGTGTGTGCGACAAATCTGCCAACTTTATCCTTACCATGCTGGCAGAAATGTTGTTGTCAGTGGATATGTTGGGAATCCTTGAAACCATGTCTATGAGGTACTCATATCCTGTACCAAACAGGTTAAGCAGGAAGAAGAGCCAGGCCAGAGCGCCGGCACATGCGCCTGCCAGAAGCCATTTCATATAGTACGGCGCATTGAGCGAGTCATACAGTTTGTGCGTATTATAGTAGTGGCTACCAGTCTGGCATTTACGCCCGTATTCTGGACATTTGTATTCGTTCTCGTCCCAACAGGACTTGTGCATGACATGCTCGCAACGAACCACGATGTCATCATCTTCTTGGAAAGGTGCCTTACAGAAATAACATACTTCGTCGACCTGTATGCCATTGAACCCCATATTGCGACCGGTGTATTTCGTTACGTACTTCCTGAGGAAGAGCCTGTATCGTATCCAGGGCACGATGAACTGGAACACGAGATAGATAATCAGTAACAGGCAAACAACCATAACCACACCCTGCACTATTACCCTCCAATCGGAAATGCCGTTCACAGTGATGGGGTTATATACGCTGCCTACAGCGTAATGCCTGTATCCTACGGCAAAGACGGTGTCACTGTTGAGCATCTCCACCTTAAACCATCTCTGCTGGCCACGGAAAACCTTGTTGTCGGGATTCTCCAGGTATATGCGTGTGTCGGCACAACTGTCGCCTTCCAGGCTGAGGATACTTCTGGAGAGGTTTATCCATGCAGATGACGAGATGTATTTGCCTCCCGTATGTCGGGTGAAAATGCCCAACAGCGCTTCTGCATTGTTCTGGTTGTCCTCAGATTCGGTATCCTTGGCAGCATAGTCCACATAGTACACCGGGAACTTGCAGATGGTATCCTTGTCGTTAAGCAGCATGCGCTGCAGGTCGAAATGCATGGGGTCCATGGGACGGTCTCCAGAATAGGTGCTGCCGTCGGACAGGACTATCATCACCTTTTGCCTGTCATTAAGATTCCTCCAGACGGAATCCTGCCTGATGGAAGGATAGAAACGGGACTTCCTGCCATTCATCTCATCCAGTTTGGACAGCATGGCACGGTAAAGCATCTTGTCGCCATATTCCTCCGTTACTGGCTGGAAGAAGTTCTCTATGAGATAATCGGTCACGGGAAATGACTCGGTAAGTTCGCTGCCCTTGATGAATGCAATGCGGAGATTGTTCTCAGGAAAAACCTCTCTTAGGTTGCTGACCAGTATCATCTGGGTCCTGATGTCCTTTTCGCCCAATGTGAGGTCAGACAGGATAAGGGCATGCTGGTTGCGTTCTCCTATCAGGTCGGAGATAAGGCTGTGCTTACCCGTCACCTTGGGCTGGGCCTTTTCGTCCACTTCGTCCATGGTGATGTCCAGTTCCCGGACAGCAACATCCATCTTCTCTATAATGGCTGGAGACGGGGCGAATTCGTCCTTTATCTTTATATCCATCCAGAACTTCTTGTGGCTCTCGTCAAACCCCAGATTCCAAACCTCCAAGCCTTCTTTCTCGGAATTGGGCCTTGCCGCATGCTCCCGGTTGCCGGAACATGCAGTTGCCAGAATCATCGGCAATACTATCCAAAGGTATTTGTAGAATCTCATCGTGTCAATAGTTTGTTATGTTTCAGATGGACGGGATGTCTTCGTCGTTCCCCATCATCGCTTTCTTGTATTCTTCAGCACTCTTGCGCAGCTGCTTGTATGACTGTATCTTGGCATGCACCATGTTGATGAACATCAGTATGATTGCCACGGCGGCAAAACTGAGCAGGTAATCCTTAATCCTCTCGATTAGAGGTTTGTATTCAGTCTCCTGTATGGTCTCGGATATGCTTTTCAGTTCTATGTAGTTTTCTTCAACCTTCTTCATGCGGTCCTGCAACTGGGCGTAGGTCTGTGCCGCCGCTCTTGCCGTTTCATAGTTCCTGTCCAACTCGGCAACGGCCAGTTGCTCCTTTACCTTCAGTTTCTCCAGCATGGGAGCCAGTTGCTCCAACTGCGAATACTGCCTTGCCTCTTCCAACCATTTATGGTATGGTTCCTGTTGTCCCTTTATATACTTCTCTGCCGTCAGGAAAGCCTCAAACGACTCCAGCCTTTGCCTTAGGGACTGTATGGTGTCGGTCAGTTGCTGCTTGTCCTCCTGGTATTTTGTCGTCAGGTCCAAGAGTTTTTCGTCCGAGGCTATATCCAGTTGGTACGCTTGTGTGAACACGTTCCATTTGTTGTCGATGGCAGCCATTTCCTTGTCTGCCTTTTCCAGTTGCTTCAGATTGGCATAAGGCACATCTGCCGCTATGGCATTTATCTTGTCCACAAAGAGCAACAGTTTCCCTTCCAGTTCCAGCATATCAAAGGAAATGCTGTCTCCGGCAGTCTGTGCCTTAATCCCCGAACCAAGGAAAATCAGCACAGTACAAACAAAGGCTGTCAGTCCGTTTCTTCTCATTTGTCTTTCTCGCAAGTCGTCTTAAAGTACCTTTCGGCTTTCTGGAACACATCTACGGCAATCTGTTGCTCTTCGTTCAATTCCACGTCGGTGTACAGATATTGGTTCACCTCGTCAAGCAGTGCCCGGCATCTTTTTATCAGGTCCTCCTTCTCCACAACATCAGACGATGTAACCCATCTTATCACATTCCGGTCAATAATCTTGGCAATACCCATTATCCTTTCTGCAGGCAGGGGCATCTCGGGCCTTTCATTCCTGATGGAGATGAAGATGTCTTTCAAGCGGCAGATGGAATCTACATAGTTGTTGTAATCCCGTATATAGGCGTTAATGGTAGGGCACGGATAAGTGTCCTTCCGTTTGGGGAACTGCTGTTCCAGCAACTGCCTCATTTCCTCCAGTACCTGCACAGACTCCTTGTTCATGCTTTCCTCCGACACATATCGCTGGTGCAGGTTCTCATAGGCGGTCCGTATGGTCTCGGCAGACAGTCGGGCCGCTTCTATTTCCTCTTCCTTGCCAAAGCACGGGTTGCGGACAATCCGTATGTTGTACTTGCGGTCCAGTCTTGCAAGGTGCAGCACATCATAACGGTTCCTTTTTTTTGCCGATGGCTCCATTACAAATATGTCGTGCAGTGATATGGAGGCCAGCGTGTCCATGCCTGCAATGTCGAACTTCTGCTCTATGTAGTCGTTCTCCATTTTGTAGTCTGTGGGCTGTGGCGTCAGTCCATCGTAGTTTAGCCAACGCTGGAATACGAACTTCTTGTTGCAGCCCGGAATCTGGTCTTTAAGTTCATCGGTAAGCTTGTATTTCATATCAGGTGCGCTTTCCACCACATAGGGAAAATGCTCGGGGCGCAACTTGCCTCTGCGTACAACCTGCTTGTAACGTACGTTCTCGTTGAAGACAAACAGACTGCGGTACGACACCAGACTGACCGTCAGTGAATTTGTCGGTTCGTCAAAGATAATCTTCAGTATCATGTCCATGTCCCTTGCATCCTTCTTCAGTGAAATGGATTCTGCATAGGACTTTCCGTGTGCTACCGTAACGGTCTTCTGGTTCTGTGCCTTTAACGGACATAGGCCGCACAACACGGAAACCAGAACTGCTGCAATATAATATAAGTGTCTTTTCATTGTTGTCTGTAGGTCTTTATTCAGTCGAAGGCAATCCAGCCCATCGGCTCTCCTTGTCTCATCACCCATCTTGCCACTTTCATGTCTTCCGGATAGGGAGGTTCCTGTCTGGCATGGTAGCGGTCGTATCTCAGGTACGATGCTATCCTCTCCACATACCAAGCCAGATCCATGTAGGAATCCGGTACATTCAGGCAAACCCTGCCGGCGAAGTCCCCGAAGTACCGTATATTGGGATGCCAGGGGTGGGGGATGGGGTTGCCTTCTTCGTCCTGTGTCAGGAAACGGAAGGCAGGCTGGCTGTCAATACAAGGATAGTCCTCGGGGATATCTATTGCCATCCTGAAGGTTGTTGCAAATACAGGTTCGTTGCTTACACCCGGTTCGTCCAGCCTCTCCAGGCGTTCCACTCCGCATATACTGCGGATGAGGTATGTTACCAGATACCGTGTCGGCAGTCCTGCCGCGTTCAGACCGGTAACCTCAATTCCGATGTCCTGCCTTGCAGCCACACGCTCCTCCAACCGCTTCCATTCGTAAAGAAGCCTGCGGTTGCGCCCGGTCAGTTTTTGTCCGTCTATGCTTTCCGGCCCTGGTGTCAGGAGAGTGTTCTGTGCAGTCATCTGTCTTATCCCGGGAACGGGTCAGGGACCAAGAACAGGGAATCCCCGTTCTGGATGTTATAGTCTGCCAAGGTCTGGTCGGTCTTGCCTATGCGGGGTCTCAGCACCCTTATTTCATTCACTTCTGTATCCTCCTTGCCGAAAAAGTAGTCGAGGGGAGCGCCTGTTTCGTCTATTGAGGGGAAGTCGAATATCAGCCTTCCGTCCTTGCCGATAGCATGCTTCAGGTTGCTCATCAGCGTTGAAAGCGGAGCTTCGGGGTTTACTATGCGGAACTTCACTTTCTTGTTCTTGTAGATTATGTTCAGAAAAAAGTCTTCCATATCTCTTTCCTTGTATTATTCACTTTATGTTGTTACCCGATGACAATTTTCAACTGTATCGGGTACATTGACGCGCTGCGTACTTCCATCATCTTCTGCAACACCATTTCTGCCTGCGGAATCTTGTCGGCAAAACTTCGCTGCACAAAGATGTCGTCCGCCAGCGTTATGACCACTTCCGTTTCAAAGCCGCCGCCCTGGTCTGCACTTACGCTGTTCCTTACGCTGATATTCCTGATCTGTGATGAGGCAATGTTGTATCTTACCAGCATCTCATTGTAGCAGAATATCTTCAGGTCGGCAGGTGTCACCAGTCTGTTTCCCGTTACCATGAAGTAGCGCGACAGACTATGCTGGGCATCTGCTCCCTGCACTTCATCATGGCCGGGCACATACCCGCCGGTCCTTTTCGTCCCGGCAAGCGACAAACCTGTGGGCACGCCGGTAATGTTGCCTCCCTCCAGTACGTTGTTGGCGGCACTTCCCTGTGTGGTCAGATAGTTTACGTGAAGCGACTCCTCCTCGTGACCTTCCGCCTTCTTCAGTATCAGGTACATCCCGGAGGTGAAGGCATCCGGCGTTTCCTCCACGTATTTCACCAGAGTCTTCAGCCATTGGTACAGGCGTGCCCCATCCAGTCCGTTCCGTGCCCTCTCAACCTGCATGAAGGCATAGTAGTCTGTGGAATACTTGTCCAGTATGCAGTGCAACAGTCTCAGGAGACCGTTCACGTTGAAGCGTTGTGTTGCCGCACGGCGTATCACGAATGGGGTGTCTCCGCCAAACATCTGGTCGGCAGACGGTCTCAGCAGATGCAGCATCTGCTCCTTGGGGGCAATGTGGGCTATGGGGGCATCGGAGGACAAGCGCACGCTTCTTTGCGCCACATTAACCAGTACGGTGGTGTTTAACAGAAGTTTTGTCTTGTCGAAGGCAAAGTCTGTGCCGATTCCCTTGAATTCGAAAATCAGGTTCAGGCTGTCGTTGGCCTGCTTTACCGGCTCCTCCTGCCAACGGTCCACCACGAACATCCTCTTGTTGTGCCGGGCAAACAGGTCGAACCATGTTGCACCGGCATCAAACGCCAATGCCGTGTTGTACAGTTGTGTGTCTATGGAGAAGCAGTCTGCCAGCGGCAGGTTAGCGTATTGCCAAGGCTTTACCAGTTCCACCCGGCGCCCGTTCAGTGTAACCTCCAGATCCTTGAATTGCTCGTTGTCCACCATGAAGGCCAGCCCTCCCAGACTGGTAACAGGTTCCTTGAAGTTCAAAGTTACCTTCCATCTTCGTGCATCCATCCTCTCAATGGCTTTCACGGAAGCATGGAAGACCTTTGTCTTCAGCAATGGCATGAAGTCGCACTCGGCACCTCCGATCTGGAATGTATGCCGGCTGTCCAGTTCCATTTCCGCAACGCTTTCGTCGGTAGAGGTCTGTATGATCGTGCTTGCGGGTATGGCATGCGTCAGTTCGTGTGGAATCAGCATTTGTGCAAAGTCATCCAGCACCTCAGCCTTCAGACGTTCCAGTTCGCCCTCGGCGATATATTCCTGGTAAGCCAATGCCGTCATCAGCAGCGACACTACGGGATCTTTCTCTATCCCTTCCAGGTGCTCTGCCTGATTTCCCTGCTTCCAGATGGCTATGGCTTCCTTTGTCAGTTCCTCCGCAATCTGCTGGGTTGCATATATCTTCTGTCTCATACGCTCCTGTGCTTAATGCATCCTGTGCCGTCAGGCCCAGATGTCAAGTGTGTTCTGGTACTTGTATTCACTGCCGGTTTCAGCCAATGTGCCCTTCACCACTATGTATATTTTCTTGTGTTCGCGGATGTAGGACATCGTCACTGCCACATCACGCAATCTTGTCTCGTACCGTTCTATCAGTTGTTTCAGGTCCACGGCAAAGGTGTTCACATTCCTTGATGAGCCTGAAATCTTCTTGTTGTACACGTCTGTAGTATCGTGCTCTGTGGAGTCCAGAACCACGCCCTCCTTTTCGTCGAATATCTCGAACTTCAGGTTATTGAAGATGAATCCCATTTCCTGGTCCGACGGATTTCCGCCCACCTGTGTGGTAAGCAGCATGTCCAGGTGCTGGTCTATCGACTGCTTGTCCGAGGATGTACGTTTCAGTCTTCCCCTTTCTATGGTCAGAGGTATGTTCAGTCTCATTGTCGGCTTAGATTAGTGGCATGAATTCGTCTTCCTCCTCCTCTTCCTGAGGCACGTACAAGGCGTTGTACAACGCATCGTAAAGCCCCTGGTACAGTTGGCCGTGCAGTTGTTTGGCCATATCCTCTTCCAGCCACTGGTACAGTTCCCGCTTGAAGTTTCCGTTTATGTATTCCGACAGGGAGTCCATCAGCGAATCATAGATTTCCCGTTTCAGCGCATCGTGCACCTCGGTGTATAGTTTCTCTTTCAGTTCGGGAAACAGTTTCTGGTACAGTTCCTCCTTGATCTGTGCCTTCAGTTCCTCGAAGTCTATCTTGTCATCCTCTGGTGTCACCCCGTCCAGCAGGGTTGACGCCCCATGCAGGTACTCAGCCAGCCATTTCAACCATGCCGCCACATCGTAGAAGGAACATTCCATCGGCTCTGTCCTGCCCTCCGTGTTGGGCGACATGATATAGTAGTCCACCGCCTGCACCAGTTCCTGCAAAGTCTCCACCATCTGCTGTACCCTGTTTTTCATACTGAAGTTTCTCAGCACGAAGGCATAGCGTGTCAGACTTCTTTTGGCTTCGCCTGATTGCAGGTGCCCATGAACGGCAATTGCCCCCACCTTGTCGGCCAGATCCTGTAGTATTGCTGCATATCTTTCTTCAGATTCCAGCACGAGGAACGGCGGTATATAGTCACGGTCTATGGAGAACATTCCCTCTTCCACCCTGAACTTCATCAGTGGCATGTGGCCGTTCTTTTCCAGTTCCTCCAGAGTATAGATTCCGAATTTCGTTTCCGGGCGCAGCATGGGTACACGTTCCTTGGTATAGGACTGCATCTGTTCCGTTTGCGAACATCCCAGGTAATATTCCCTGCCGTAGAGCATGGGTATGTCCACCACCACGTTTTCGTCCACGTGAAGCAGGTCTCCCGAAGGCATCAGTGCCGTCACTGTGAGCGGAGAGATTTCCAGCGTCTTCTTGACAAAGGCGCCTGACTGGCAGAATGTGGTGCCCGGCAGGATGCCGAATTGCGTACCGTAGGCTATCCGCCTTGTCAGCGTCATGTTGCCGGCAGTGCAGTTGTCCATCTCCACAAAGGTCTGTGCGGAGAGTTCCATTCCGTTTTTCCAGTCTATTCTGGCATTAATGTCTTTCATCGGTCCGTGTGTTATAGTTCAGAGTCAAGCCTGCGCCCATTGTTGCCGGGCGGTTGCATTTCAACTCTATCAGGCATTTTGTATCGAAGGGCATGAACCATTCCTGCATGAACAGGCACAGTTCCTCCATTTGCTTCTGTTTGTCGTTATAGGCGGTGTTGTCCAGCGAAGGCATCCACACCTGGTATTCTACCAGGGGCTGGCTTCCGTTTTTCCGCCCGGTGTGATTGTATTGTCCGGTTGTCATCGTCACCCGGTGTCCGGTCAGGGCCTGCAGCACATCGCACAAAGCATGTATGTCGCCCCTCCTCCGGTTCACCACAGGCAAGAGTGCCATCATTTGGCGCACATAGACGTTCTGCTCTTCCTTGCGGTTCAGATGGAAATATGTCTCCAGGAGACTGTCCAGTTTGTTTTCCAGCAGTTCTGCCAGTTTCTCCTCGTTCCTGAGGCTCCTTCTCAGCATACGCGAATCAAAAGGCCTGAACAGTTCTTCCAGTCTTGCCTTTCTCCTCCTGACCTGCTCATACTTGCCTTTGAAGTCCTTGCCCCGGAGTTCCTGCTCTGTGGCTATCAGCCCCTGTGGCAGCAGTTTCAGCATACCGTCGCGGGCCAGAGTCACCCATCCCTCTTCCCCGTCTATCCTGATGGCATCCTCGTTGTAGTTGCGGTAGAAGGTACCTTTGCAGTTGGCCACCCACCGTTGCATCAGTTCGGGGTAGAGATAGTTGAGCAGCACTTCCGCTCTCAGTCCCTGTATGTCGTTCTGTATGGTCATTGCTCTTCTGCCCTGTCTTTGTTCTGTTTCTCCTGTGCCACGCTATCCGCCGGGGCCAGTTCCACAAAGTGTTCTCCGTTGTCCGTCCTCACGTGCAGCACGTCCATGTCCGGTATGCCCAGTTGCTGCAAGGTCAGGTTGCCGTACGGGAAGTCTGTTCCCATCACCCTGAACTCGTGCTGGCAGGACCCTTCAATCTCATCCGGTTCCAATCCCAAGGCATCGGTCAGGAAGCGTGCCACCTTGCTTTCGGGGAGCATCACCTGCACTTTCCTGCCGTCGCTCCTTTGTTCTATGTAGTCTACCCAGGCCTGGTTCCTGAGCACTATTCTTGTGCCTCGTCCGCCCAAGTGCCCTTCCAACAGTTTCAGTGCTTCCTGCAACGTGTGGCGGAAGGTCAGTGTGGGGTGTACCGTTATAGGCTCCCATTTGTCATGCACGGGGCAGTCGTCGTCCCATCCTCTGTGTTCTATCAGGCGTGAGGTCAGATGCTGTCCTTCATAGTAGAACATTTTGCCGCACAACGAGGTCAGTTCTCCCCGCAGGGTTTCTTCCCCGTGTATCAGTTTCATTGCCTCTTGTGCCTGTACGGCTCCTATTACCGAAGCCACCACCGGTGTTGTGGGTACTCGCCGTGCCTCCACGTCCTGCTTTATCAGTTCCCGGCACGACACGTTTCGTTTCAGTTCCTTCCATGCCCCGGGTTCCATGGTGCATGCGTAGCAGTTCTTGCCGGGAACAAACACCTTTGCCACGCCTTCCATGCCTTTTATGCCTCCGTCCACCCAGGGCACTCCTGCCCTCATGCACAGACGGTTCAGCATGTACCTGGCCTTTCTGTTGTCCAGACATCCCACTACGGCATCCATGCGCCTTATCAGTCCCAACCCAACTTCCGTACAGATGTCGGCCACCAATGGCGTTACCTCTACATTGGGGTTGAGCCTTTTTATGGCATGTGCAGCGGCATGGACTTTATGGCATGCTTCTCTGGCATCCTCTTGCGTAAACAGCACGGAGCGTGTCAGGTTGCTGTATTCCACCCTGTCGAAGTCTACCAGCCACAAATGCCCCACTCCGAAGAGGGCAAGGTCCTTGGCAACTTCGTTTCCCAAGGCTCCGCATCCGACCACCATCACGCGGGCACCGCTCACCTTGTGCTGCTTCCACCACGAGAGTTTCGGGAAGATGTCTTCTCCCCATCCCATGTGTGCTTCTTCAAGGCTGGTGTTGGCCGTTTCCATTGCTCGCGCTCGCGTTTTATTAGGTACAAAGGTAGGAAAACATTGGGAAATACTGCGCTTTGTAACGTTTTTTTTTCAAAAACGTCAAAAAGACGGCGCCATTTCTCTCTACTTATTGCAAAAAAGCGTACCTTCGGACTCAAAATGTTGGAAATCATATGCCGAGAGGAATGAACCTGCTTCTTCGTGTCATACTATGCATGTTGTGCCTAGTCCCTGTGTTGATGTCTGCCCAACAAATCAAGGTGGCAGACTTTGCAAGGCTCAGGAAACCGTTTCTGCGTCCAAGGCCATACACCGTGGACAAGCAGTTTGCATTGCTGGACCTTTACACACAGGAGAAGGTTTTTGAATTCCTCATCGGTCAGCAACCCGTGCAGGTTCAGGAGGGGGAGGGCATGGTAACTCTGATGTTGCCCGACATGACCGCATTTTTTACCATAAGGCATCCCGATTACGGACAACTCGTATGGAAGGTTCCCGATGGTCCCCTGCACAGGAAGAAACGCTACCATGCGCAACTTCTTACGGACAGTCCTGACAAGGAATTTTCCATCGCCCATCAGTGGGCGGTGTTCCGCCTGCAGCCTGCTCAGGCAATAGTAGCTATAGACAGCACCATGCACCGTACCCTGTCGGGGCAGATACAGGTCTTGCTGCCTGTCGGCAGTCACAGCATCAGAGTGGAGGCTCCGTTCTACGAGGAACTTACAGACACCTTCGTCATTTCGGATGCCGCCCGATTGGACATGCACATCAGTCTGCATCCGTTGTATTCATATTTGGAGGTGACTTCCGAAGTACCAGGGGCGGAAATCCGTCTCGACGGTTATCCGATTGGTAAGGGCGAGGCACGCAGCGGACGCATCTCCCCCGGGGTACACGAACTTTCACTGTACCGTGGTCCTTTATGCATTCACCGCAGTTCTGTTACCCTGGCTTCGGGCGAACGGCGAATCCTGTCCATCGGTGGTGAAACAGCAGAAAACCGCTCCGACGCCTTGTCTGCCAACGATACGCTTTCCGCTCATGATGCCGCCACATCCCTCATTGCACATGACGAGCAGCCCGATTCCTTCCATATCCGTGCCTTTGACGACAGTACGGAGATTTGGGTGAACCGCGAAAAGGTGGGCTACGGCTCGTGGAAAGGACAACTGGAGTCTGGCATATATGCCGTAAGCACGCGCAAGGACGGTATGGAGTCGCGTACCCAGTATGTGCAGGTAGGAGGCGGAATCCGGCAGCAAGTGAAGATGCCCACTCCATACGCCTCCTATGGCTGGCTGAGCGTATCATGCAACGTGGTGGACGCCCAGGTGTGGCTGGACGGAGTGCCGGCCGGCAGGACACCATGCATATTGCCTCCCATGCCTGCTTCCAGACGCTATGTCATTAAGGTAGGCAAGGAGGGATACAAAACCAAGGAAATAACCGTTTCGCCAAGAGGCAACGACATCTGTGATATAAAAGTAAAACTGAAAAGGAAATGACCCCCCAAAAAACTGAGGTATGAGCGATAAATCTGTAAACGAACTCTTCAATGAGACCAAGTCAAAACTGAACGGCTATGCCATGCTGTTCTACTTTCATCTGGCCAACATCTGTATCAAGGCCGATCCCCTGGCACTGCTCTCCACTACAGTGGAAATGGATGGCGCAGAACTGAATCTGGAGGATGTGGCCGACGCCGGACTGGCCGATGACTATACATTCTACATTACTCCCAGAGCAGCGGAATATGTCTTCCCCGTATGCAAGGCCATAAAAATGGCGCATCCTGAATTCAAGATGGAGGAGAAGGTGGAGCGCAATGAACTCTCCGACGAGGAGGAGACCGTCATCTACTACACCATGCCCATAGTGAACGAAGACCGTCGCGACGTGTGCAATGACTTCATAAAGACCGAGTACGATGTCATCGCCGCCAAGATGGATGTTGCCTTCACCGCAGGTTCAGCCAAGATAGTGGCGACAATGGCAGGTGCAGAAGCCGAGGCAGTGGACAGGGTGAAGGAAAAACTTCAGGAGGTCTATGACCAGCACAAGCAGATGTGCGACAAGTTACGTGACGAGAAGATGCAGGAGGTGGAAGAGGCGTACCAGAAATATCTTTCCGAACAGACAGAGCAGAACAAGCAGGCGGAAGAGAAACAGGCTGCCGAGGGCGGTCAGAGTATCTTCAGCATGAACATGAACGACGACGACGAATAACGCTAAGTTTCCATTGACCTCGAAAACCCTAAACTACTATGGCAAAATATGTTTGTATGGGCGCCATGTTAAAGTGCAGTTTTGGCATGACACCTTCCATGCTGATGGTCACAGTCCCCATGCGCCCTATGATACAGAATAAGCCCAAGGCCACCATCATGGACTTCGTTCCGATGATGAACATAATGCCTTTCGGTATGTGTCGCTCTATGGCAAATCCCACGGTTGCATCGGCCACGGCAGCCGCTATGGGAGTCCTGACGCCGATGCCGTGCATTCCGGTTACGGTTGCACCCTGGGCACCAGGAGGCAAGGAACTGATAACTAACATGCCGGCATTGTTGGACAACTGCAAATTGATGTGCGCATATGGAGGTAATATCTCTATAACCAATCCAGGGCACACGGAGAATACCAAGGCAAAATAACAGCCTGTTGCGGCATTGTTCCTAAGGATCACTTTTTGTTCTCATGATGATGCAAACGAATCATTAGTGATCGTTAGCCGAACGATTTCCGATGGTAAAATTTACCATTATTGAGGATATAGGCAAAGTGTCGTGAAGTTCGGATGTCTTCTTTAATAATAAATACATGTATCTTTTATTATTGTAATGACTTTTACGATAATGTAGATTAAGCACCAATGAGCAGTATTATCAATCCATTCGCACGTCCGCTGTACGTGATGACAAAACCGGCCGGAGCACATTGCAACTTGGCCTGTGACTATTGCTACTATTTGGAAAAGCAGAACCTGTACAAGAATGAGGATAGGCATGTTATGTCCGACCAGCTTACGGAGGTGTTTATCCGCGAATACATTCAGTCTCAGTTCGTTCGTGAAGTGAACTTTACCTGGCATGGCGGCGAACCCATGATACGTCCGCTAGACTACTACAGGAAGGTGGTTCGATGGCAGCGGCAATATGCAGAGGGTAGGCTTATCCTGAACTGCCTTCAGACCAATGGTACATTGCTTACTCCGGAATGGTGCCGCTTTCTGCACGACGAGGGGTGGCTGGTTGGCATAAGCATAGATGGTCCGCAGGATATGCACGACGCATACCGTACGAAGCGTAATGGTGCTCCGACATGGGAAAAGGTTATGCGAGGTATTGAAATGCTTGAGCGTTATGACGTGGAGTGGAACGCAATGGCTGTGGTGAACGATATTACAGTTGCACGTCCGCTGGATTTCTACAGGTTCTTCCGAGACGAACTGGAGTGCCGGTATTTGCAGTTTACTCCTGTGGTGGAAAGGATACACCGGCATAGCGACGGACGCCATCTGGCACATGTTATGGATGGCGAGGAATATGAGGTGGCTCCTTTCAGCGTGACTCCCGAGGCTTGGGGAGAATTCCTATGTGCCATATTTGACGAGTGGTACAATAATGACGTAGGGGAGATGTTCGTGCAGACCTTTGAGGCAACGTTGGCCAATTGGGCTGGTGTAACGCCTGGGGTATGCTCCCTTTCTAACTGGTGCGGTCATGCAGCCGTGATGGAGCACAACGGAGACATTTATTGTTGCGACCATTTTGTGTTCCCGGAGTATTATTTGGGTAATATCCGTAACCGTGGCATTCTGGAAATGCTGAACAGTGAAAAGCAGATGGCTTTTGCAGGCATGAAAACAAAGGGGTTACCCACACAGTGCAGGCAATGTCAGTGGCAGTTCGCCTGCCATGGGGAATGTCCAAGAAACCGTTTTACCAAAACTAAGGACGGAGAAGCAGGACTGAACTACCTTTGCCGTGGTTACCAACGTTTCTTTGAACATTCGGCTCCTTTCATGGATAAACTGAAACAGAAGTTTTGCGATAAGGAATAACTTTCAATGTAATGTGTTGTCCGATAAAGGAGGGGGTATTAAGAAGAATGTGGCACACGTTTCATTCCCTCCAACCTTTACCGGACACCAATATTCGGAAATAAAGCCTCTTACCTCTTCACAACCAGTCTCAGCACAAACCATAGGT
The DNA here is from genome assembly GCA_017503065.1 of Bacteroidaceae bacterium. Next base: position 59,313 of record JAFVTT010000023.1, read on the forward strand.
GCTGGCGTATAGCCGCTACGAAACCATAGTGGCGGCACATGATGCGGAAACGTTCGCAAAGGGACTTGCGATGGTTCTTCGTTGTCATGCCCTCGGCCAGGTAGTCCGTAAGTATCAGGCGTGTGTTGAACAGGGGCAGGTCCTGTTGCTGTGCATCTTTCATGATACGTATGCACCAGTCGAAATCGCCGCTGAAACGGTAGCGCAGGTTGTAGTGGAACTTGCGTGCCATATCCGTTCGCACATAGAAACTCTGGTGGCACACCAGCATGCCGCTGAGGAAACTGCGCCATGAAAGGACTTCGGGAGCCTGCAAACGACGGTGACGAAGGAACTCTCCCTTGTCGTCGACGATGTCGGTCTCGCCATAGAGGACAGCCGGCCAAGTCTCCTCATCAAACTCTTTGCCGTGTACCGAGGTTACGCCCTCTACAATCCTTTCCAACGTATCATCCGAATGGAACTTGTCTCCTGCATTCAGGAAAACCAGGTAATCTCCATTGGAGTTGTCGATGGCCTTGTTCATGGCATCGTAAAGACCGTTGTCTGGTTCGCGTATAAACTGGATGTCGTGCGGGTGGGCACACACCGAGTTGTCCTCGGCATACTCCTGTATCAGGGAGAGCGTGCTGTCGCTACTCAGCCCGTCGACTATCAGATGCTCAATGTGCGGATAGGTCTGTGATGCAACACTCTGCAACGTGCGTTCCAGAGTCTGCTCGGCATTGTACGTTACGGTAACTACAGTAAACTTTGGTTGGTAAGGTTCATCCAAAGTGTTGCTCTGTGTCTTCGTGCTCGACGGAGGCACAGGCGAAGCAGGGTCTACTTCTGGCATTTTCTTTTCTTTAATATTAGTGTTATTATCTTTCCTACTATTATCAGTCCCAGCAATGCCAGTGCACCATAGGCTATGGCCTCGGTGGTGTGCACGGTTTGCGGGTCGAAGGTCATGACCACCTCGTGCTTGCCGGCAGGAACCTGTATGGCACGCAAGATGTAGTTGGCACGTGCCACGGGGACTTCCTCACCCGACACTGTTGCCGTCCATCCGGGATAGTATATGTCGGAGAACACCAGCACGCCACCCTTCTCTGAGTCTATCTCGTAGGCAAGGCGGTTGGCCTCGTAACTTGTCAACTTCACACTGACACGGCATGAGTCTGCATCGGCAGGCACGCTGCCCAACATATCCTGGAACTTCCTGTCCACAACGGCCACACGGCGGAGGTCATCCTTGCCAATGGCGGCAAGTTCGTCATCGGCATTGTCCACCCAATGTATGGAAGACACAGACCAGGCATTGCCCATGGCATGAGGGTTGAACACGGGCACCTTGTTGCCGTCGCTGGTCTTCATGATGACATACTTCATGTTGAGCATGTCCAGCACAGGGAAGAGGCTGTCGCCATTCACCTTTGCCAGGTCTCCACCGGTTTCGGCCGCAGCCTTCTGCAGGCGTACCATCTCGGGACTGATGTGCGACTCTATTACCTCCTGATAACGGCGCAACTTGGCTGCATGGTAACCGCCGATGCTCTTGTGCCAATATGATGCATCGTTGCTGTTGAAGGTGCTTACGGTCATGTCCAGTGTACGGTAATACATATCGGGGTCCAGCAGAATCATCTCATCGGCATGAGTGCGCTGGAAGTTCTGCTCCACCGGGCGTGGGTACACAAACATGTCATCGTTCAGATAACGCTTGTTCACCGACCACATATCCCACAGACAAAGGAGAATAATGAGCAGTGTCATGGGGATAGCCTTCAGTTTGCCAAAGTAATGCAGCACCATCAGGATTGTGCCGATAACGATGATCCAGAAGGAACGCATGGCGTCCACAGAGAACACATGACGGCGCATATCGCTGAGGTTATCCAGCAAACCGTTCACAAACTGCTGGTCAACATAACCGGCACTGACCAGTCCCTGTATACCATTGTACTCGCTTGTGGACACATAGTTGCCGAAGAAGGCATCGGGCACAAGCCAGAACAGGAGGCATATACCGCCTGTTATGGCAAAGCTGAGCCAAAGGGCATTTATCTCCTTATTTATTATAGGCACGCGCACGTGCACGCATGAGGGGTCCTCCACAAATCTCTTCAGTGCCATCATGGCCATAAGGGGGATGGTGAACTCCGCTATCACCAGGATGGATGCCACGGTACGGAACTTGTCGTACATGGGCACGTAGTCCAGGAAGAAGTCGGTAAGCCCCATGAAGTTCTTGCCCCACGACAATGCTATGGAAAGCATGGTGGCCAGAAGCAAGGCCCAGCATACGGGTCCACGGACGATGAGCAGACACAGCACGAACAGCATGCACACGAAGGCACCCACATATACCGGACCGCTGGTGCCGGGCTGCTCGCCCCAATATTGCCCCAACTGCTGGTACAGGGGGCGGTACTGGCTGTCTGCCTTGGACATGGCCGTCTCGCTCTGCGACAAGGGCATGCTTGCACCACCCTTGGTGTTGGGCACGAGCAGGGTCCATGTCTCACCTATGCCATAACTCCAGGCGGTAATGTAACTGCGCTCCAGACCGCTTGACGTCTGGTCGGCAGCATCCTTGGTCTTATGTGTCAGTTCTGTCTTGCCACGCATGGTCTCCTTGCTGTATTCCCATGTGTGGTAAAGATTGGACAGGTTGATGGCCACGCCCAGCAGGCAACCAACGGCAAAGGCGATACTGCCCTTCAGCCAGCGCACCATACCCTTACGACTTAGGTCGGAGAGCAACCATCCTATAGACAAGGCAAAGATGGGTACAAGGAAGTAATAGGTCATCTGCACATGGTTGGAAACAATCTGCAATGCCATGAACAGGCCGCTGACTGCTATGCCCCAACCGCGCTTGCCTCTATAACAGAGTGCCATACCACCTATGGTGGGAGGGATGAAAGCCAGGGTGTAGAGTTTCCAGATATGTCCTGCCGCTATGATGATGAAGTAGTAACTGGAGAATGCCCATAACACTGCACCCAAGGCCGCCATCCATACCTTGAAATCGAAGCAGCGGAGCATGATATAGAAGCCCAGCAGCATGATGAACACATAGGATGCCACGGTGGGCAGGAACAGGCTGTACCACTGTTTCAGTTCTGCTAACGAGTCGGTACTGTCGTAGGACGGTGCCATCTGGTACGTAGGCATGCCGGAGAAGAGCGTATTGGTCCAACGGGTACGTTCGCCGTTGTGCTTCTCACGGTACTCGTTCATCTCCACACCTGCACCTACGCCTCCGGTATGGTCGTGCCCGGACAGCACCTTGCCATCCATGATAGGTTCCCAGAAGTATGCCACGCTGATGATGGCAAACAATGCCACCACGCCTGCTTCAATCAAATATTTCCTGTAGTTTTTCATCATATTATAAATTCGTTCAACGCCAATCGTTATCATCCTTACACAGGGATGCTCAGCGTCGCATGTCATTCCGTTGTTGCGTTTTCGTTTCCCGCTTTTCATACCCCCTCCCCCTTCGGGTACTCCCCCTGTCTCAGGGGGAGAAAGTAGATGATGGCTTTCCTTGCTACTTTGTCCCCCTGAGACAGGGGGACGAGGAACGGAGTTCCGGAGGGGGTATGTTACCTATCCGTTCTCCGTTTCCCGTTTTCCGCTTTCCGCTTCTCACCTTTCCGTTTTCCTTACCTTCCAGCACGCTTTCTCTCCAGGTGGTCCAGTATCACCTTGCGCATACGCATGGAATGGGGCGTAACCTCCACATATTCGTCAGCCTTGATATACTCCAAGGCCTCCTCCAGGGAGAAGATGGTGGCAGGAATGATGCGGGCCTTCTCGTCAGTACCGCTGGCACGGACGTTGGTCAGTTGCTTTGCCTTGCATACGTTGATGACAAGGTCTATGTCGTGAACATGCTCTCCTATAACCTGACCGGCATACACCTGGTCCTGAGGTTCTATGAAGAACTTGCCCCTGTCCTGCAGATGGTCTATGGCGTATGCATATGCATTGCCGCTCTCCAGAGCAATCAGCGAACCGTTGGTACGGCGGTTTATCTCGCCCTTGAAAGGTTGGTACTCCTTGAAGCGGTGAGCCATGATGGCCTCGCCCTGAGAGGCGGTGAGCACATTGGTTCGCAGACCTATGATACCGCGCGAGGGGATGTTGAACTCTATGTTCACACGGTCGCCCTGACTGTCCATACTGGTCATTTCACCCTTGCGGCGCGTAACCATGTCTATCATCTTGCTGCTGAACTCCTCGGGCACGTTTATGGTCAGTTCCTCGATGGGTTCGCATTTCACACCGTCAATCTCCTTGTAGATGACCTGCGGCTGGCCCACCTGCAACTCATAACCCTCGCGGCGCATGGTCTCCACCAGTACGGAGAGATGCAGCACGCCACGTCCGCTCACAATCCAACGGTCAGTGTAACCCTCCATGGTAGAGACACGTAGGGCCAGGTTCTTCTCCAGTTCCTTGTCCAGACGTTCCTGTATGTGGCGGCTGGTGCAGAACTTGCCTTCCTTGCCGAAGAACGGAGAGTCGTTTATGGTGAAGAGCATGGACATCGTTGGCTCGTCTATGCTGATGCTGGGCAGAGCCTCGGGATTCTCGTAGTCGCAGATGGTGTCGCCAATCTCGAAGCGCTCCAGTCCTACCAGGGCACAGATGTCGCCGCTTCCTGCCTCGGCAGTCTTCTTGCGTCCCATGCCGGTGAAGGTGTGTACCTCCTTAATCTTGGTGCGCTCCTTGCTGCCGTCGCGGTGCACGATGGTGATGTTCATGCCCTCTCGCAGGGTACCGCGATGCACACGGCCTACGGCAATGCGGCCGGTATAGTTGGAATAGTCCAGGCTGGTTATGAGCATCTGCGGTGTGCCCTCCAACTGCTTAGGGGCAGGCACGTGCTCCAGAATCTGGTCCAATAGGTATGTGATATCCGTGGTGGGTGCGCTCCAGTCCTCACCCATCCAGTTGTTCTTGGCAGAACCGTAGATGACGGGGAAGTCCAACTGCTCTTCCGTGGCATTGAGGTCGCACATCAGGTCGAAGACCATTTCATACACCTCTTCGGGACGACAGTTGGGCTTGTCCACCTTGTTCACAACAACAAGGGGTTTCAAACCTATTTCCAGAGCCTTCTGCAACACGAAACGCGTCTGTGGCATGGGACCCTCGAAAGCATCCACCAGAAGGATGCATCCGTCTGCCATGTTCAGCACACGCTCCACCTCGCCTCCGAAGTCGGAGTGTCCCGGGGTGTCGATGATGTTTATCTTCGTGTCGCGGTACATGATGGACACGTTCTTGGACAGGATGGTTATGCCACGCTCGCGCTCCAACTCGTTGTTGTCCAGCATCAGTTCGCCCGACTGCTGGTTTTCGCGGAACAGGTTTCCGGCCAAAAGCATCTTGTCCACCAGGGTGGTCTTGCCATGGTCTACGTGCGCTATTATCGCTATGTTACGGATATTCTGCATGTCTCTACTTTTATCAGTTTCAATCTTATTACCTTAAACGCGCACAAAGATACATAAAAATGGTTACATGACCGCCTTCAAGGCCGCCAAATGTACAAAATAAGGTACTTAGCGGAAAAAACTCGGGCATAGATGCGTCTTATTCGGCAGTTTTTCATACCTTTGCACCCGCATTTGACCGGAGGCAGTGCCCGAACGTATGGAAGCTGCACGGCAAACAAGTTACACAATTCAAACTATCAAACACTATGTATTTGAATTCAGAGAAGAAGACCGAGCTCTTCACCACCTATGGCAAGGGTGCTGC
>JAFVTT010000057.1 GCA_017503065.1 Bacteroidaceae bacterium
TTCTCCTTTACAACTGCCTTTGCAGCCTTCTTCTCCTCGTCTATTGCGAACTCGCCTCTTGGCTTGTCCTCCTCCTCAGCGTAGAAACGGAGGTTCTCGAGAACGAGGCACTCGCCCATCTTGAGGGCAGCTACCTGCTCATCAGCAGCCTGGCAGTCCTCTGCAAACTTTACAGGAGCACCGAGGAGCTCCTCTACGCGGCCGAGAATGTGCTTGAGAGAGAACTTCTCAGTAACGCCCTTTGGACGTCCGAGGTGTGACATAACGATCACTGCACCACCCTTCTCAAGAACCTTCTTGAGGGTTGGGATTGCAGCACGGATACGTGTGTCATCGGTGATTTCCATCTTCTCATTGAGTGGAACGTTGAAGTCAACGCGTACAATCGCCTTCTTGCCGGCGAAATCGTAAGAGTCAATAAACTGTTGCATAGTAGTATATAAATGTTTGTTACTTAATTTCCTTTACAGATCTCCGATCAGGTCGGGGATGACGGCCGGGCCTATCCGGGCGGCGTCAGGGATGACGGCCTGGGTGGTGGTCTGGCCGGGGTGGTGCCGGGGTGTTGCCGTGCCATCTGGTCGTACGGCGAGGCGGGCAGGGCCATCGGGCGGGCGTCAGGGCAATCAACTTGAGCGTTGAGGCAGGCGGCGGGACCATCTGGGGCGGGACCAGCGGTATCGTCTGTCAGGTCTGGCTTGAGTCAATGCCGAAGCCGCTCAGGACCGGCGGTGTCGCCGGCTTACTCGAAGACCGACGTCATGGCCGACTCGACTGGCAATCCCTAAAACCGGACAAATTTAGCAATTTTCGTGGAATTGCAAGAGCCTGCCTCTAGAGTTTGTTTATTCTGACCAATGCTTCCAGGAAATAATAGTCAGCATAACTGAGCGGCGCATCGACCTCGGAATTTCCCGGCTTGTTGCCTGTGCTATGCTTGAGGATGAAGCCGCCGCACTCGCCTTCTGCAGCAAGATACTCGTTGGAAGAGAGGGCCCTGAGCTGGCGTTCTGCCATCGCAAGACAATCCTTGGCCAGTTTCTTGTCTGCAGTAAGGGTGCTGAGTTCGACGAAGGCCGAAGCCATGACCGCCGCTGCGGAAGCATCCCTCACATCTTCAGGAATCTCAGGAGAATCAAAGTCCCAATATGGAATTCCATCCTCAGGAAGCCTATCCAGAAGCATCCTTGCAATATTCTCAGAATGAACAAGATAGTCCTTATTGCAGGTTTCTCTATACATCATCGAATAGCCATACACGGCCCAAGCCTGTCCCCTTGCCCATGCAGAGTCGTCCGCATAGCCCTGCACAGTCTGTTTGCCGCGGATTTCCCCGGTCTGCTTGTCATAGTCAACGAGGTGGAATGTGGTGTAATCCTCTCTGAAGTGGTTGACCATGGTGGTATTCGCATGCGACAGCGCTATCGACTTGAGGGAATCCGCGCCGAAGAGTTCATGGGCATTCATCAGGAGTTCAAGGTTCATCATGTTGTCAATGATCACAGGGCATGACCATTTCTTGCCCCAGTCCCAGCTCCTGATTACCTGCGCGGCGGGATAGAAACGCTTTGCAAGTTTGGCTGCAGCATCCTGGATTTCAGGTAGATACGTGGTATCCCCAGTGAGACGGTATCCGTTGCCGAAACTGCAGTTTACCTGGAACCCGATATCATGGTCGGTCTTTCTGCCACATATGCCATGAAGCTTAGCTGTCTGCTTTCTGGCCAAAGCGAGCACCTCCTCGTTTCCGGTATATTCATATATGTACCAGGGCGATCCGGGGAATAATCCGCTGCACCACCACCTGCCGTTCGATTTCACGAGAGAGTCAGCGGTGAATGATCTCGGGAATTCGTCATCACCCAATTGCGAATCCATGAGCACGGACTGCGCAACGGCTCTTTCAAAGACCCGGTCAGACATCTGTCTGAGGCTTTCCTCCTTGGCGCATCCGGCAAATGCGAGAACCATGGCCAGCAAAAATAATCTTGTTTTCATACTATCAAAATCTCAAATTGCGTAATCTATATACTACTGAAGGTCAATAACTTTATTCACATTAAGAAACTTCCATCTGCTGTACTACATCTCACCCTGACTCCCCGTTCTCGGGAAAGAATTTGCCATCTCCACCGATGCCCCATAATCTGGGAACTGTAGCACTTATAAAAGTCTCTACTATAATTCGTTGCAAAAATAAGCATCTGTGGAGAAAAAGCAGCACAATCCAGTATATTTCCATAAACATATGATTACAGTTGTTCGATAAAATCATAGCTGCGAGGGGTTAATGCACCGAATGGTTACATCCGGGAGAAAGGCATCCGGGAGAAAGGCATCCGAGAGAAATGCACACGAAGCGTGTTCTGCAAATATCTGTAAATCAATAACATAACCCAGATGCCTGCCTTCCTCGCCATGCAGGCATCTGAGCTAAAACGCTGAGACTCAGAGGTTTGCAAAACACGCATACAGGCCTCTGTGCCAGGACTGCCCGTTATTCTGATTTCCCGTCTATGAAATGAGGCGAAATCGTGGATGGTAGGACAGGAGTGACAACCGTTTATGAGGAGATGCCTGTTTTTATTAAGTTGTTGATTGTGAAGAAGTTCAATCTTTGAGGGTGGGCAAATTTTCCCACCCACAGAATGATATCCTAATGATTGTCAACACATTAGCAA